>JAYUPZ010000150.1:0-9702 GCA_043759805.1 Myxococcales bacterium
TGAAGTTTTCGTATTACTGGATCCTGGGAGTGGCGATTGTCATCCCGACAAGCGTTGGGTGTACCGGTGATATCGCAAGCGATTCGTCCTTTGGGGGGCCGTCTGATCGCGATCCGGGAAACTCAGGCATGGGCCCCTCGGGCAATGATATGTCAGGTGCGGGCCCTCTATCGGGTGACCCAGATCCCAACGTCGTACCGGAGCAACCGGGCGTACTCGACAACTCGGTCGGACCGTCGCCGCTACGGCGTTTGTCGCGACTTGAGTACAACAACACAGTGCGAGATCTCCTGGGTGATACGTCGCTTCCTGCTAGCAAGTTTGCCGGTGACTTCGACTCCGGGCACTCGGGATTCGTGACCGGCGGCGTCGTTGCTCAGGTCGATGCGGATCGATTGCTGGAGGCAGCCGAGTCGCTGGCTCGTGGTGCGGTGACGCGTTTCTCGACGCTATTGCCCTGCAATCCGGTCCCCGCGTCGGTAGCCGCCCAGGACAGTTGTGCACAAATGTTCGTCGCGGATTTCACGTCCCGGGCATTCCGTCGTCCGCTCGCCTCGGACGAATTGGCGGCGTTCGTGGGCTACTACACCAAGGTTCGCACTGATCTCAAGTACGGATTCGCGGATGCCGTACGTATGGTTATTCAGGTTGTGCTGCAGTCCCCCAGTTTTCTTTATCACTGGCAGCTTGGCGGCATCCGGCCCACGGCGCAGGAAGGTGTAATACAGTTTACCGATCACGAGATCGCGTCGCGTTTATCGTACTACCTGTGGGCTTCAATGCCCGACAAGGTGCTGCGGGCAGCGGCAATCGCAGGACAATTGCGCACCATTCAACAGGTCGAGGCGCAGGCTCGTCGCATGTTGGCCGATGCGAAATCGCGCGACATGTTGGCCGACTTTCAGCAACAGTGGCTCGACACCACCGCTGTGGCTGGGCTCAAGAAAAATCCTGTCACCTATCCAGAGTTCAGCCCTTTGGTAGCCGCCTCGATGCAGGCGGAGTCGAATGCACTGGTGCATCACGTCTTCGGTACGGATGGCGATGGGGCGCTCGAAACCCTACTGACCGCACCCTTTTCATTTTTGGATGCGAACACCAGCAAGATTTACCAACAGGGTGGTGTGACGGGGTCGAGCTTGACTCGCGTGAATCTCGACCCCAAACGACGCGCGGGATTGCTGACACATCCCGCTTTTCTCGCCGCACACGCGACCGCGGGCGGTAGCCACCCCGTCAAGCGCGGTGTGCAGGTTCTCGAGAAGCTCCTGTGTGCGGAGTTGCCGGTGCCGCCTGCGGTTATCCCGGAGCCCAAACCGCCGGCGCCCAACCTATCCACCCGCGAGCGTTTCGAGGTGCACGGCAGCAACGCATGCGCGAGCTCTTGCCATGCACTCATTGATCCGTTGGGCTTTGCATTCGAGCACTACGACGGCGTCGGTGCCTTTCGCGTGAATGATGGTGGAAAGCCGGTAAATGCTGCTGGAACCGCGACGATCGACGGTCAGGAGGTCAATTTTTCCGACGCAGTCGAGCTGATGAAGATTCTGTCCACTTCTGACGAAGTTCGTTCGTGCATGACCACTCAGTTTCTTCGTTATGCACTCAAACGCAGAGAGGTTGATGGGGACGCGGCCTCGCTTGCTTTTGCCAGAGCAGCGTTTTCCAAATCGGGATTCGATCTGCGCGAAGCCCTCGTGGCCGCAACAACGACAAAGTCATTCTTTTTCCGCAAACCCGCTGTCGGAGAGGTGCTGCAATGAATCGCTGGACGAATTCCCGTCGGGACCTTATTAAACGTCTTGGCATCGGAGCCGCTTGTTTGCCGCTGCTGAACGCCACCGGTCGGCTTCGTGCAGCCACCGCCTTTCCCACGCGCCTTATCGTTGTTGTCCAGACAAACGGTTACGCAAGTGATACCTGGCGCGATGTCGGAGCCGCCACCAGTCTCTCTCAGTTGACGCTGCCCGAGACGTTCAAGCCGCTTGAACCATTCAAGAATCAACTGATCATCCTGCCGGAGTTGAGCAATCCGGGATATGACGGCGCTGGTCATGGTGCCTATGGCACGATGTTTTCGGGAGGCCCCAACAACCCTGACGGTGAGTACTGGACGCCCAAGGTTGCAACGTTGGATCAGGTTTGTGCCGACGCAGTCGCAAAGTCAGCCTCGCTCACGATGCGCACCCTACCGTTGCAGGTAAATTCCGATCAGGACGAATCTCGGTTGGGTGCCCATCGCTGCTTTTTTCGAGGCAACAACCAGGCCGTTACGCCCGAGATAAGTCCGTACAAAACCGCAGAGCGTTTGTTTGCCGGTAAAATGATGGGTGATCCCGCAATGGATCGCCTACGCGCCGAACGGCGTAGCATGCTGGATTTCATCAAAGGCGATCTCGATCGCTTTGCCAAAAATCTCGGCACGGAAGACCGCAGCAGCATTGGTGCGCACTTGCAATCCATCCGTGAGATCGAGAACGGGCTTTCCAGTGCTGGATCCGTGGCCGCGAATTGCAGCACAAGTCCCAACCTTGGACAACCGCTCGATCCGCTCGCCAATGACAACTATCCGAAACTGCTCGAGCTGACCCTCGACATGGCAGTGGCAGCGTTGCGTTGCGATGTCACACGGGTCGCGACGGTCCAACTTGGCAATGCATTCGGTGGCAACTTGATGTTCACCTGGCTCGGGATCCGTGGCACAGGGCTCGAATACCCAACGCGTACGTGGCACGATGTTGCACACCAAGAGACAAGCAATGGTGTCAACGACAAGGTGAAGGTGGACAAGTGGTTCATGACCCATTTTGCAGCGCTGTTGGATCGGCTCTCGAAAGTTCCCGAAGGAACCGGGACGATGCTCGATAACACCATCGTGTTGTGGGCCAATCACATGGAAACGGGCGGGGGCCACAATGCCATGAGCATTCCATGGCTCATCGGCGGCAAAGGCGGCGGCGTATTAAAAAGCGGGCAGATGTTGACAGGTACTGGCAATTCGCAGATCTCGAAGACAAGCGTGATGTGCGAAATTGCCAATGCGATGGGTGCCGGTTTGCCGTTTTATGGCGCGCAGTCGCATGGATCGCCTCTGCCGGCGATCCGCGTGTGACGTTTCGGACGCACAGGCGTTTATCCTCGCGCTAATCAAAAGGATTGCGAGGCATCAACTTATTCGAGGCCGCCTTCTTGTGCACCATCGGGGTGCCGCTGCTGTGCGCCCCCACGTGACGGGTCTTGGGGAGCGGCTGCAATCGCGTGTACACAGGCTTTTCGAGATCTGGGATGACCGTGAGTTCGGCGGACTTGTGATTGACGAGCGAGATCGAAAGCACAACCCGTTCATCGCCTCGCGCAAGTTCGATTGTGGCGGGTGTTGTTCCCAGTTGTTTGCCAAGTGCGTCCGCAATGACAGCGCCTTGCGGTGAAGAATCCACGGATATCGAGACCGTCGCGGATACCGTCGGTTCGACGGGAGGCAACGGGATCGTTTGCGCAGCGACGATCGGTGTTTTGGCCCGCTGTTGAGGCGAAGATCTACCCGCCATCGCAATCACGATGCCGGTTGCCAGGACCGCAGCGCCGCCACCGAGCCCCATCCACAGCTTCTTGCGACTGTTGCCCACGACAAATCCGGCACCACCGCTGATACTGACCTCGGGTAGCGATTGATTTGTACCCGTCGGCGGAGCCACGAGCGGCGCGCGTGTCTGAACCCGTGGTCGTACTTCGACCATCTCGATGCCTGAGCCGGCGAGTTCGATCTCGCCTTCTTCGGGCAACGCCTCAAGCGCGGCGAGTTCCTCGGGAAGGATGCGATCCTTGCTGTCCGTGACTTCGTCTTGAAAGATCTCTTTCAGGAAGTTTGGCAACCGCTGGCTGAAGTAGCGCTGTTCGACGAGCACCGCCTCGAGATCCATCGCCATGGCTTTACCGCTCGAATAACGAAGCTCGGGCTTGCGTTGCAGCGCTCGCAAAACCACCTTGTCGAGTTTGGGCGGAACGTCGGGGTTCATCGTCGACGGCGCCGGAATCGGCATGTCGAGAATCGCCTTCATCGCAGCGAGAGCGTTGTCAGCCTTGAACAGCCTTCGTCCGGTCAAGCATTCGTGTAATACAATTCCGAGCGCGAACAGATCCGATCGATGATCAACGGGTTGTCGATTGATTTGTTCGGGTGCCAGATAAGCCACCTTGCCCTTGACCGCGCCCGCCTGCGTTCGCGTTTCCTTGACCTCTTCGGCGGCGCGCGCGATGCCGAAGTCGAGGACCTTCACGGCGCCGTTGAAGCCGAGCATGATATTGGCCGGTGTCACGTCGCGGTGAATAATCCCGAGCGACTTGCCCTCGGGCCCGGTCATGCTGTGTGCATGGTTGAGACCAAGCGCTGCCTGTCGAATGATCTCGGCAATCACTTCCGGGGGCGAGGTACGACCCAGATCGGCGAGCTTTGCCATCACCGCGCTCAGGTTGCGGCCGTGGACGTACTCCATGGCCAGAAAATGCGACCCCTCGATTTGACCGAACTCGAACACCTGCACCACGTTCGGATGCGAGATAAGCGCCGAGATCTTGGCCTCGTCGATGAACATCTCGACAAAGCGGGCCTCACGGGACATGGCCGGCAAGATGCGCTTCAGGACGAGGACGCGGCGAAACCCACCCGTGCCCGGGGCGACGGCTCGAAACACCTCGGCCATCCCGCCCACGCCGATCTTATCGAGGAGTACGTATCGCCCAAAACGTTCGGGCGAAATGTGGGGTCGAGCAGACGGGGCCACCAAGGTCCATCAAAACTAATGGATTTCGCCCCGGCGATCCAATTGTCCCGGCGAATGTTTTGAAATGAAACAATCGTTGAGGATGCGCGTTTTATGGCCCAGTGCGTTGTGTGGGACTCATTCCTGGGCAAAACCTCTGGTACGATGAGCCTTCATGGTCCCGGATTTGCGTCACCACCCCGTACCGAGATTCGTGCTGGCGTCCCTTCTTTTAATGTTGGCGGCCGGTACGTCGGCAACCGCACTGGCTCAGAGCAAGGCAGACATCAAGGCCGCCAAGCAGGCCTATTCGCGGGGCGACAATGCCTTTCAGGAAGGCCGATACGAGGAATCCCTGGTCGAGTTCGAGAAGGGATACGACCTTTCCAAAAAGCAGCTCTTTCTTCTCAACATCGCGTATGCCCACGAAAAACTGGGACACCTACCGGAGGCGCTTGATTTTTACGAACGGTATCTCGCAACCGGGCTCGAGGCAGACGAGCGAACCGAGGTCGAGGCACGCGTTGCCGAGGTTAAAGCTGCCATGCCGCCGCCGCCGCCACCGGCTCCCCCCACCCATCTGGACACGGCTGCTGAGGCAGAGAACCCGCTGTTGGTCGAAAAGGCGCAAGATCCGAAGCCGGAGCCGCAGTCGGTTCCCCTCACCCAACGCTGGGAATTTTGGGCAGGGGTGGGTGCCGTTGTGGTCCTGGGAATCGTGATTGGGGTCGCCGCCTCGAGTGGCCCCGACTTTCAAAGCAGTGGCACATGGGGGGCTCGTCGGCTGTGAGAATATCGATGCGTGTTTTGACCCTGGCGATGCTGGCCGCATTCGGGGCGTCCTGTGGTTCGGATCTGGCCGAGGGGCAAACCTCGGTGGTGTTGACCATCAAGAACAGTGCAGAGGCGCCCGTGCCAGTCGAGATCGTCATACGACCGCTTGTCAATGGTACGGCGATTCCCAACGGGACCATCGCCGTGCCGGTTAACAAGCCACAGGGTTCCGACGGATTTCTCGGCGACATCGTATATTTGCCGCCCGCCAACATGTCCATTCCCGACGGGGGTGCAAAGAACGAATACAGCTTCAGTGCCGATGGCAGAGCCGAGAAACGACCGGGCGCTCCCACCATCTCGCAGGGTTCGGTTTCGTTTGAGTTTGTGTCGGGACGACAACAGCGGGCGACGCTGGTACTGTGGCCGACGGCCTCAACCAATGTCGATGGCGGCGCGATGAGCAGCGTCGACGCCGGCACAAGGTTGATGGACGCGAAGTAAAACCGCACGCATCGCTCGACGGCCAGGGATATGTACCAATGATTCGTGTTACACGGTTCCGACTACTCGTTGTTGTGGCGCTTTCGCTTTCGAGTGGCGTGCAGGGTCGATCGGTAGCACGTGCGGCGGATGGCGTAGCGCCCGAGATATTTCCCCTGTCGCAGGTTGAGGCGGGGATGGAGGGCTACGGCCTTACCGTGTTTCGCGGAACGGTCCCTGAACGCTTTAAGGTTCGTGTGGTTTCTGTGTTGCGAAACTTCATGCCGAAGCAAGATATCATCCTGGTTCAGGTCGAGGATGAACGCGTCAAGCACAGCGGTGTTGCAGCCGGCATGAGCGGCAGTCCCATCTACCTGCAAGACCGGCTTGCGGGCGCACTCGCATATGCGTGGAGCTTCGCCAAAGATCCGATGGCGGGGATTACCCCCATTGAATCCATGATCGAGGATTCCCGGCGACCCATGCGGGCCGGAAGAGCGGAGTCAGCGGTCGCCAAACCCGGCGCGCAAACTCTTTTACAACCGTCGATCATGCCGGTGTCCTTGCCGCTGTCGATCTCGGGCATGGACCCGCAATCGATCGAAAGCATGCGCGCGGAATTGATCGAGCTTGGCCTCACGCCCGTTGCAGCCGCCTCGGGTGGCCCCGACAAAAAACGTTCCGCGATGCCGGTCAAACTTACGCCCGGCGGCGCAGTGGGTGTCGAGCTCGTGCGCGGAGACATGAGCGCAGTCGCCACGGGCACCGTCACAACGATTATCGGTAATACGGTTCTCGCTTTTGGCCACCCCATGATGGGCGCGGGTCAAGTGAACTTCCCGATGGTCGGCGCCGAGATTCACGCGATACTTCCCAGTCTGGCTTCTGCGTTCAAGATTGCCTCACCCCTTGGCGAGGTGGGCGCCATTGTTCAAGACCGACGCACCTGCATTGTAGGATCGCTTGGGTCGCCCTCCCATCGCATTGCGGTCAGGGTCAAGGTTACGGCTGAAAGTGGCATCGTCCGTCCTTTCTCCGCCGAGGTGGCTCGCCACGAACGCCTGACGCCCATGCTGGTGTCGATGGTGGTTTCAAGCGCCGTTGCCGATGCCGAGCCCGATCCGCTCGACGTCATGGTCGACCTGCGTACGCGGTTTGAGGTGAAGGGTCTTCCGCCTTTTGAAGTTCGTGAGTACGTATTTTCACCCACCGGGTTTGGTGCCCGAACGTTGTTCGGCAGCCAGGGCATGCGGGCGCTCGGCACGATCCTCGGCAACAGCTTTGCGCCCGCCGACCTCGTGCGGGTGGATCTCGATGCGAAGATTGCGTTTCGCAAGGACGTGGCGCAAATCGTGAGTGCTCGGATTTTGGGCTCGCCGATGCGCCGAGGGGACACGGCCAATGTGATTGTGACCTTGCGACCCTTTGGCGGAAAAGATTTCGTGATGCCGATTGCGGTGAAGATACCGTTGAATATCGTCACGGACACTGTGAAGGTCGAGATCGCGGCAGGGGACCAGGTCCATCCCTTTATTCCGTCGCCCAATAACCTGCTTGAACTGGCTGAGAATCTAAAAAAGTTCTACCCCGGCAACTCAATGGTGGTGAGTCTAAGCCGGTCGGAAAGCGGTGCGGCGATTCGTGGTACGATTCTATCTGCGTTGCCTCCGGTGGCGCTTGATACCCTGAATCCAGGACTCGATACGGAACGCCCTGAATTGCATCCGGTATTCGACCGTACGGTCTTCGCCTCGACGCGCGTGTTGAGCGGCAAGATCGAACTGGTGCTCCCACTCAAGGACGAGCCACTGGGAAGGGTCGACTGACGTGTGAAGGTCTTCTGCACCAACCATCTGGTTGGTCATGGGCGGCCACGATGCGAGTTCCGCCAACGGAACAAAATTCACGTTGCAACTGATAGAAGGGCTATAAAGCCAAATATGTTGAAGCAAATCTATGTGTGCCTACGAGGGTTACTTGTTGGGTCGTTGGTTCTGGTTGCGAGTACAGCTCCTGTCAGAGCTCAGTCGTTCGAGGAGCGAGTGCAGCCAGACTCTGGGGTGGCAAAGGGGACCATGCTTCTTTCAGTCGAGCGTGCGTTCGGTGTGACGTTTGCTTCTTCGGAAGAGGCGGACGAAAAGATAGATCTAACGACCGTCCAGCTGGGAACGTCATACCCAAATGCTGTTTCGGGGATAACACGTCTCGCCTTTGATTACATGGTTTCGGACACGGTCGGTATTGGCCTGGGCGGGGGATTCTTGAAATCGTCAAACAAATCTACTTCTGACGGCAATTCGTCGTCCAGAAGCATCTCGGTTTTTTTGGTGAATCCCCGGGTCAGCGTGGCTGTTCCGATGTCAAGCAAAGTCGTCTTCCTGTTCAAGGGCGGGTTCATCTATGCCGACGTTACCAATGGTGGTGATGAAAGCAGTGTTTCAAGAACCTACTCCTTCGTGGTTGTCGAACCGACGGCCGCATTTCTTGTGACTCAAGGATTTGCTTTGACAGCAGGGCTTTTTGCGGACTATCCGATATCAACCTCCTCTTCAAACGTCGACTCGAGTAAGCCGGCAGACGTAACCGCGCTTGGTGCTACGTTTGGATTGACTGGAGTTTTTTAGCGCTCAGTGGCCCCGTCGAATGCGGCCCTCGCGTGCAGCGATGAGATCAGGGCGTGCCACGGACGGATCGCCGTAGGTGTTGCCCGCATGATCGCGGCCCCGCGCCAGATAGATTTGGTGGTAGTAGCCGTGCTCTGGGTTGAACTTTGTGCACGTGCTGATGAAGCGCATCGTGTAACCGCAGCGGCGCAATGTGCTGCGATTCGCTTCGCTTCCGTGGTACAGCGCCGCCGAGTGAAGGCTGCAGTGGTTGGGCTCTAGATCGAGGGTGATGGCGGAGGCTTCACTGCGGTTGCGGCGGGCGATCTCCCTCGGAAATGTATTGAGCGTGGTGTCGGCTTCTTCATAGTCGGCATCCCCCGACAGGTGCGTACGAGGAACGATCCGCATCGCGCCGTTTTCTGCGCAACTCGCGTCAATGGCCAACCAAACCGTCACGACCTCCATGGGATCGAGCAGATGGCGCCAGTAATACGAATCTTGATGCCAGGGTACGCGTTTGCCTGTGCCCGCGGGTTTGCACAGAAAATGGCTAGAGAAAAGCGCGATGTCAGGACCAAGAAGTGGCTCGACGAGATCCAGCACGGCGTCGTCGCAGATCCAGTTGAAAAGGCCAGGATCGCCAAGGTGGGGCACATCCATATCTTCGGGTCTTCGATCGGAGGGCCAGGCGCTCAGCAGGGCCTCGAATCGGGTTTGCAAACTTGCGAACTTTGCCGCCGAAAAGACCGGCTGATCGAATTTGAGGTAGCCCTCCTTGCGGAAATGGGCGGTTTGGTCCGGCCGCAACCGACCGCCGGACATTATCAGCGGTTGTCCGGAGATGATGTTTCCGGGACCAGTCGTCTTTGCAATGTCGGGGCAACAATCTGTATTTTCGGCAGTTCCCATGCAGGATATGATGAACCGATGGTATTGAAGCCGCGCTGTCGCCGAATGATTCGTAATGTCGTCCGTTGATGCACGCAGGATATTGAGTTTGCGGGACTTCGTGCGGGCCCCCGCCGCATGTCACGTTGCGTCGCGATTGCAAGGTGCCGCGGGCCTTCCACCGTCGCACA
>JAYUPZ010000151.1:0-21366 GCA_043759805.1 Myxococcales bacterium
GCTCGGCACCTGTCACGCTGAAATCCGCCGGACGGTGGTCTTTCCTGCACCCGCGGGGCAACGAGACCTTCAACCCGTGCGGCACTTTGACACGGCTGATGGCCTGCCGGCACCGCCCCCTTCGTTCGAGTCCGCCAAGAAAGCGGCAATGAAGATTTACGCAGACAACCGTATTACGTTTTACTGCCCATGTCGCTTTGACGAATACAAGAACGTGGATGCTGCATCCTGCGGCTATGTCGCGAGGAAAAACGCGGCACGCGGTGCGCGGGTTGAATGGGAGCACATCGTCCCTGCCCACGCCTTCGGATACTTCAGACCGTGCTGGAAAGAGCGACTTTGCACCCGCAACGGACGCGCGCACAAAGGCCGAACGTGTTGCCGAGAAATCGATCCGGACTTTCGAAGAATGGAAGCCGATCTGCAGAACCTGGTGCCGGCAGTGGGCGAGCTTAACGGCGATCGCTCGAACTATGAATTCGGCGAAATCCCCGGCGAAGCGCGCGTTTACGGCGCATGCGATTTCGAGGTGGACGTGACGGCGCGCCTTGCAGAACCATCCGAGTCCTCGCGGGGTGAGATCGCACGAACATACCTGTACATGCATGAGGCCTACCCCAGGGGTTTTCCTCTTCGAGACGACCAGCGCAAAAGGTTCGAGGCCTGGTCGCGACAGGATCCCCCAACGGCATTCGAGCGAACGCGCAACAAACGCATTTCAGCGCTGCAGGGCGGTGGGAACTGGTTTGTGTATTGAGTCGCAACCCCCGATGCCCTGTGGTTTGGATTCTTGTCACCACGGGGTTTTGCAGCGTGAGCTCTGAGGCTCGCGAGCCACCTTGGCCGACGCCGAATGAGCCCCGACCCGTGGTCGGCGATTGCCTGCGCGATCTGCGAGCCAAAAACGCCGAGTTTGAGCAGGCGGGTACAACGTTGGATGTGGCGAACCCTGTGCTGATCAAAGGGCGTCTGGGCGCGTTGTCGCTGGAACCACGAGGGAAGCGTGAGGCTTTGATGGACTGCGCGTTGGCCCGTGCGCTGCTTGATGCGGGTCCCATTTTCGAGGCAGAGGGTCTCACGCGCCTCGGGTTTTCCGCTGCATACGATCACCGTTCGCGGCGTGATTCGACCCGGTTGTCGGGCCACGCATTCGGGCGGGCCATCGACGTGCATGTGTTCGACGGATCGTCCGGACGTCACGACGTGAAAAACGACTTCGAGGCCGGCGTCGGCAATTGGCTGGGCATCGTGCCCGGGCCAGGTGCACGCGAGGAATGCATCGGTATGCCGACGACCGAGCGCGGCCGGCGGCTGCGAACCCTCGTGTGTCGGCTGAAGCTGGAGACCGAGCTGCGCATCATCGTCACCCCCGACGACAACCGAGACCACCACGATCACGTGCACCTTGAATATGCCCCGACGCGGCTCGGCCGCATCGCGCCTCCGAAACCAGCCGTCAAACCTCCATCGCGGAAACGTTCCCATCGCGGGCATCATCCCGTCCGCCACCTTCGATCAAAATCGTCAAGGCGGTAACAGCATCGGGGCGCAGAATGACCGGGCGTTCTTGTAGGCATGTTCCATTGGGAATGCCGGATTTTCGTGCTGGAAGTATTCAGCCTGCCGCTGGGCGCAGCCGTCAGGGGCGACCATCATGGGTGCGGACACATCATGGCCAAAGTTCCACCCAATCCGGCGGCCGGCGGCCAGGGTCCAGTTTCTCAGGCCCAGGTCGTCGGCCTGCAGCAGGGCTTCGACGACGTAGCCCTCCGGTGTTGGATAAGCTGCGAAGTTCGATGAAGTCCACGCGCCTCGTTTTGCCGTCATGAAGTACACGGTTCCCGAGCGCGCAATCGTCGTGGCGTCGGGCGGGGCGCCGATGATGAACTGGCGAGTTCCGGGATCGTCGTAATCGGGAAATCTTTTGTAGCTTCCGTCAGCGTCAACGTAAAACTCGACAGCGTCACCGCAGTACGGATCGGCGGCCGTCCCGACGAATCGGTCAGGATCGACCACGCGGACGAACACGTACAGGCCGTCGGAGCGCCAGGCCACAGCCACCGACGTTCCCACGTTCGGCGGCAACGGGCCACCCAGGATAGTGACCGGGGCGATGTCGAAGGTAGCCAGCCCAGCTTCCAGGACACCATCCAGAACCGGAGCCACGGGCAGGGCCGGAACATCGACGCACGGATCGTGAGCCATGACGATGGCCGCATCGGATGAACCATCTCGTGGTGTGGCGAGCGCGCCGTCGGACTGCGCCGCAACGTCGACCGAAGCATCCTCTACATCGCCTCTGTTCCCCGCCGCGTCGAGGGCGTGCGCTGCAGCGTCGAAGGCGCCGACGGAACCTCCTCTGCCACCTGTGTCCAGCCGAAAAGGCGGCTCCGCCGACGCGTCCATCCCGTTGGCCTCTGGACCTGGCGTCCCGATCTGTTCGTACCCGATGCGGCCGCAGGCCAAGCCGCCCAGGCTCAGCGCCATGGTCACCAATACGCAGCGGCAAATCACCAGGAGGACATCGACAGGACCGCCGAGGCGCTTCAACAAAGAAACGACCCGCCACGAAATTCACCCTCGCGAGCATGACTGCGCCAAATATTGGCGGAATCTTGGTTCCCGGCTCTTGAATTTTGAGCCCGATCGTATCGCACGATCTCCCGATCCGCGTTTGGAATCGAGCGTGCTATCGTCACGAGGATTGCCGCCTCGTGACCCCAAGATAACGCCCATCACGCGACACGAGCCGCGAACGTTCTACGCCACGCGGGTGACTCGCACGCAGGCCGGGGAGATCTGGGACCTTTGGGCCGTGCACGACGGCCGGCGCATTGGGTTTCTCTCGGTCATTGACGACGGGCATATGGTTTACGCCCTGGCGACGGTAAAAAAAGGCACCGCCCAGGACGAGGTGGTGGACCTCGTGGAGGGATTCTTCACGCCTTCGGCAACCGATTCGAATGGCCTTGAGATTCTTGTGTCGGAGTACACGGAAGAGCCGTCTTTGTACGAATCCGATATCCGCGAATCCTCGTAACCTGCAGACCGAGATAGACCCCGGGGCAATCGACAGATATTCTGGGGCGCCATGCACGTGCAGGCTCCCGTCGCAACCGGTCCCTTTCGAGGCGCTTTGCCTTTTGACGAGACGGGCACGAGCGTTTTCTCCGGTCGTCAGGCCGAGCTGCAAGTGCTGGCCGAACAGGTCATCACGAGCGCCAGCCGCGTCGTCGTACTTGCAGGCGAAATGGGTGCAGGCAAGACGTCTCTGCTGCGTGCTGGCCTTTTGCCCCTGCTTGCCAGCAACGGCATCCTGGGTCTTTACCTTGGCGATTATTTAGATCTCGAAAACGAACTGGTTCAAAGCGCAAGCCGTGTCCGCGCTGAACCGCCGGCCGCCGGCGAGAGCCCTGCGGCTTACACCGTCCGGCTTGCCTCGCAGCACGCAGGCGGTGTTGTGTTGCTGCTCGATCACCTCGAAGAGGTATTGCGTGACGACGCCCCACCCGAGGCGCTGGTTGCTCTGACCAACTTCCTGCGCGAGGTCCTCGGCAATGCAAACCAGCCCAGTTTGCGCCTTGTATTTTCCATTGAATCGGCAAGCTATCCGCGCCTCGGCCGTTTTCTTCCGCGCAGCGTATTGTCTGCAACGGGTGCCACCCTTGAAATTGCCCGTCTGCCCGAGGATCGGGTTGCCCAGATAATTGAACAAACCGTACTACAGACTGGCACCTTCATCGAACAGGGGCTTGCGCAGCTGGTGGCGGCCGATCTTTGCCGAACGGGACCTTGCCTTCCCATCGACCTGCAAATTGTAGCACGCACCATCATGGATCTTCGACTCACCTCGATCCGCCGTTACGAGCGATCGGGCGGGGCCGCTGTGCTTCTACCCATCTTTTTTGAACGTGTGGTTCGCGAGGCCGGCGGTCGAGGCGCACTCAAAGTGTTGCTCGACCTTCACGACAGTCGCGGCAAGACCTTTGAAGAGATTGCCCAGCGGACGCGCTTATCGCGAGCCGCCGTCGAGCACGCGCTATCCACCTTCGTGGCGCGAGGTGTTCTTGGCAAGCGCGACACGGAACGCGGCGGCCAATTTGTGTTGCTGCACCCCTCACTGCAAGCGCGCATCGCCGATTTTGGCGCCATCGAGCTGGGCCGCGCCCGCCGCGTGCGAAGAATGCTCACGCAACGCTCGCTTTCCCGCGGACGTCTTTCGGTGCCCGACCTGTTTGCGGTCACACGCCATCTGGCTGGAGCGCTAGACGCGGCAGAACAAAAAATTGTTCAACAAAGCGTGCGGAGAAAAGTTTTTCACGTTTCGATTGCTGCGCTCGTGGCCATCGCATTCGCCGTGGTGCTTTACGTCGACCAGCGGACATCGTACACACTTAGACTCGATCCACTGGACGGACACAACCGTGCCCGGATCGTGGTCGTCATGGGCAAACCGGAACGCGGCATTATTTCGATGCTTCCCCATTCACCAGCCTTTGGGTCCATCCTCGCGGATACCGGATTCTCCGCGAGTGGTCTCTCGGCTGATCTCGTTTCGCGCGTGAAAAATGGCCATGCCACTGGCAAACTGGGCCGCTCCCGCAATGCCAGTGACGACGACGCTATTCCCGACTGGCTCCGAACGACGCTTGCAGGTTTGCAACCGGTGCGACGAGGAACGGCGGCCGTGTTGCTCGGCGATCCTTCCGGGGTCCTGGCACTCAAACAGGCATTTTCGGATCCGGCGGCACGCAGTGAAACCCTCGATGTGCTGCGAATCGTTGGCGTCGGAGGCGCCGGCGAAGACGAGATCTTGGCTGCGTCCCTCGCAACCGACTCGCCTGAACTTCGACTGCGGGCCGTCACCGTCGCGGCTGCCATCGACCGCAGAACGGGCAAGGCGTCACACGCAAACACGCTGCGCTCGGCACTTTCGGACGAGTCACCTCTGGTCCGCGAAGCCGTCGTCAAGGAATGTGCCACCCTTCCACCGAGCGAGGCCTCGGATGTGCTGCGAATCGCAATCAAAAGCGCCGATCCGGAGCTGCGCAAACTCTCGGAACAGGCCATTGTGTCGCTGGCATTGCGAGACCCGGTACTCGCGGCAGAGGCCGCGCAAGTCGGCGCATCGGATGCGGACTCGATGCTGCGCAAGAACAGCATGCAACTGCTGCAGCAAATCACGGCACGCGCCCCCGTGGCCACGGCGCCTATCCTCGCCAATTTGGTTCGCAACGAACAAACACCCGAGGATACCCGAATCGCCGCGCTTCAACTGCTGCGCGGTGCCGGAACTGAACTTGGAACCATTGCGGACGTCATCGCCCGCGCAGCCGCCACGGATGCTCCGCCCCGGTTGCGAGCGGCCGCCTTGCCCTTGCACGCACGGCTGATTCCGCCCGACGACGCCGAGCGCATCGCACAGACCGAGGCCCGGGGTCCCGTATTGTCGCGCGCGGCAGCAGCGGCGATCTGGGGCGCCCTCGCGGAACAAAAAACCGATGCGGCCGCCAAGGCGATCAAGATTGCACTCTTTGACGGTGCACCCGAAGTTCGCGCAGAGGGTGCCCGCGCGGCCGGCAATCTTCGCCGCGATGGCGTTCCGCTCATCCAGCGCGCTTTACTCGATCCCAATGCGGAGGTGCAGAAGGCAGCCCTCGAAGCCGCGGTAACCATCGGCAAAGGCAATACGTTTGCCGCCATTGAACTGCTGACCAAGGCGATGCGCCTTGTTCGACCTGCGCTGCGCCCGGCCATCGTCGATGCGCTCGGACAGGCGGGAGCCGAAAAGCCGCAGCTCGCTTTACCGGGAATCATCCGTGCCTTCAAGGAGGGCAATGTTCAAGCGCGCGTTCAGGTCGCACAAACCCTGTGCAACTTGACGGCCAAGGATCCGGTTGCGACTTCTCCATTCCTTCGACTGGCCGCGCGCGATACCGATCGGGATGTCCGCAGCGCTGCCGCTGCCTGTCTCGCTGTGCTCGCAAAAGGCGATCCCAGGGGCGCCGTGCGGATGGCCATCGATTTGTCTGCCGCCCTTGAGGCTCCGGTCCGTGCAGCAACCGCTGCCGTGCTTCCCGCCCTCGTAGAGCATGCCGGCGAGGAATCGTTGGGTCTCATCTTCACGCTGCTTGCCGACCTCGACAGCGCGACCCGTACCACCGCAACGCAAGCTTTCATCCAATACGCAAAAAGTGGTCTCAAGCTTGGCTCTCGGACCGAACAGGCCAACAGCGCCTTGCGTTCAGCATTTTCTCTCGGAGCACCCGCCGATCGCGTGTTGGTGGTCGAGGCGGCGGCAGCAGCAGGATTGCGGGCAATATTGCGAACCGCAACACGCGATGGGGATGACGTCGTCCACGTTGCGGCATTGCAAGCAGCGGCGGGGCTGAACCCACCCGAGATGGATCTCGTGCAAACTGCCACCCTTTCGTCGTCGGCAACAGTTCGGGCCGAAGCGATGAAATTACTCGTGGCTTCAAGCGACAAGGGTGCAGCCGATGTGCTCCCGATTTTCGAGAGCATGTTGCGCTCGCCGGATCCGGCCGAGCAAGAAAGCGCTGCCCTGTCTCTCGGCGGCCTCGTCGGTGCAGAAGCGGGCGCAACCGCAACACTTGAACGGTTGCTTACCGTGCAAAGTGAACGACAGCGCCGTGCCGCCGTGCTCGCGCTCGCTCGGGTCGCTGCACGAAACCCGGCACTCGCGCGCCCCATTCTGGAGCGGGCACTGGATGATGCAGCCCACGATGTGCGAGCCGCCGCGGCGCAAGGACTTGCCGTGGCCTGGGCTGGCGAACGCACGCCCGAAGCCATTGCTGCCATTCTGGAACAATCCGAGGGTGACAGCCGCAGGCGCCTCGTGGCGCTGGAATCGCTGGTGCAAAAAGCCCGCAATCCAGAGCATCAGGCGACCGTTCGCAAAGAACTTGCGCGCATCGGCCAGAGCGGTCCGCCGCTCGCTCGACTGGCCGCGCGCGTGGGATTGGCGTTTCTGGAAGCCGATCCCGACGCGCTGGCGACCTTTATTCACAACCTCTTCGGCACTTGACTAGTCGGTCGAGGCATCGCCCGACGGGACGGGCGAGGATGTACCGAGGTAGGCCAGGCAACCGGGCGAATCAGCGGCGAAACGGATTTCCGTACGACATTTCAACGCGAACGGATCACACAGGCCAGACTGGCAGTCCCCATCCGACGCACAAGTAGTCGAGACCGCGACTTTTTCCTCGCACTTGCCTCCGACGCAGCGAAGCGACTCGACACATACCGGCTTTTTCCCGTCAGCCTGGGGGATACACGCCTGACCCGAACCAGCGCGTGCAATACACTGGAACGCCGTGGCCGAGACTAATTCACAGTACTCACCCGCGACACAAATCGCGCCAGGATCACTGCAAAAGTCCTTTGAGTTCTTCTTGATTTCCGATGCGCACAATCCTTTGTCACAAAACAAGTTCTTTTCGCAGTCGTAGGTCGAGGTGCAAATCTCGCCCTTCGCACGAGTGGCCGCCCAGACTCGGTTGCAGGCATCGGCCAACTTCTGCCAATCCGCCGGGGTGATGCTGTCCTTGGCCAGGATCGTGTCGATGGCGCGGGTGCAGTCGGGAATGTTTTTTTCCTGGAAAGCACGAACCGTCGATCGCTGGGACGGTGCGAGAACGTTGCTGCATGCCGCCGTTCGGGCCGTCACACAGGTCGCCTCGGCGAATTGACATTTCGACACCAAGGTCTTGCACTCGTGTTCGGCCTTTTCGACACAAAAATCGGTCTCGGTTTTAGGAGCACTTGAACCCCCTCCGCCGCAACCAAGGTCAGTAAAGATCAAAACACCGGCCAATAGGCCAAGCGTGGTCACGGTTGTAGATGCGATAAGATTGCGCTTCATGTAGGACTCTCCAGGGTGAAAGGGAATGACGGGAGTCTCCGCTCTGCGGCGAGTTGGGTCAAGTTGCTAGTCTCGCAACGAGTCACACTGCGGCATTGCACACCACATGTTCTTCCTCGCTGACCAGCCAGTCGACGCGAGCGTCGTGCGCCATCTGAGGCACGCTTGTGATCACCTGATGGGCGAACGCGAACCCAATGAACGCAGGTTTTGCGCGCTCGCGCGCATTCGCCATTACCCTGTCGAAGTGGCCACCGCCCTGCCCCAAACGACCCCCCGTGCGATCAAATGCAAGGCCAGGCACCACAAAACATTCGATTGCATCGAGCCCTATTTGGGGCGCAATAGCGGTCGGCTCCCAGATCCCGAAGGACCCTTTGCACCAGTCTTCGGGTGACCGAACCCGATGGAACGCAATCGTCACACCATCAGGCATTATACGAGGCCAAACCACCATCGCTCCCGCATTCGCAACACGATCGAGCGCCGGCACCGGATCGAGCTCGCCGCGGACCGGCCGATAGCCCGCCACAACATGCGCCTTCGTAAACGCCGAAATCTGCGCCAAATTTTGCCCGGCGCGCTCGCTCGCTACCTTGTGATCCGCTTCCGGCACCTGCATTCGCCAGGCACGCATGCCCACACGAATCGCCGATCGCTCGGCCAGCAAAGCCGCTTCGTCCATCGCTAGATGCCTGCGCGGTTCAGCAGTTTCAGCAGGTTTCGGCTGCGTTCGCGAACCTTCTTCTTTAGAGCCTCGGTCTCCGCCCGCTCGGTACGCAACGATTCAGCGAGTCGCTCGGATTTCTGTTCGATGTTGTGCAGCTCTTCTGCCAGCTGAAGGGCCACCAGTGTCGCAACTTGTTGGGAGTCCGCCGTTCCGCGCGAGGCCTTGTGGATGTCACGAATGCGTCGATCAAGCTGCGCGGCCAGATGTTGCACCGTGCGATCGTCCGCATCCGAGCGCAGGACGAACCGCTGCCCCGCAATCGAAACCGATATCGAACGTTTGGTCGCCACCGCCGCCAGAATATCCCAGACCCGCCCGGCCTTCTAACCAAAGTTCAGGCGTTGCCAACCAGCGGGCTCGGCGTGAGGCCCAAAAGTAGGGTCGACAGGTTGGAAAGGACTGCCCGATCCTCCATGCTCACGTCGAAAAGGCGAACGCCCATCCCGCCCGAGTTGGGATTGTCATTGATCCAGCGAACCTCACCGCGGAGTTCCAGCGGTGCCACGCGGTTCGGAATTTCCACCCAAATCCGAGCGTTTTCGCCCAAATCGTCGAGGAATTCAGACAGAAAAAACAATCCGTCCGGGCTCAGATCGATGACCGCGCCTTCCAGGGAGACATTGCCGCTCTGGTAGCGGGCCGACAGGGTCACCCGGCGGCGCGCGGTCCGCCGCTTTTCTTCCCCACTATTTCGGATGGATTGCACCATGCGCTCGGCTCTGCTGCGCTCGGTATAGGACATACCTGTATCAAAGTGCAAGGCGTTTTCTGGGTTGGTACGGCCACTGGCCATCCAGCTCCGAGTTGGCTAGATTCGCAGCGATGTATTGGCGCCCTGTGTCGAGTGTTCCGCGAGTCGCCATCCTTGTCGGTGCCATGGTTGGTATCGGCGCGTGGATGGTCCACGCTGCACCGCCATCCGCACCACGGCTTGAATGGTTCGGGCAGTCTTGTTTTCTCCTGGAAACACCGGCGGGTACTCGCATTGTGATGGATCCGCTCGCTGCCTCCGTTGGCTTTCCCCTTCCCGAAAACCTCGAGGCCGATGTGGTCACCGTGAGCCACGAACACCCGGATCACAACAACATTGAGCTCGCCACCGGTAAGCCGAAGATCCTTCGGGGTTTGACTGCGGACAAAAAAGGTTGGATGAAGATCGACGAAAAGTTTCGCGATATCTCCATCCGTTCGATGGGCGTTTATCACGACGAAACGCTGGGTAAGGACCGTGGACTCAATACCATTTTCGTCTTCGAAACGGGGGGTCTTCGCATCGCACACATGGGCGATCTCGGCCACACGCTCAACGACAAGCAGCTCTCACAACTTGGCTCGGTCGATGTGGTGCTGATCCCCGTTGGCGGCCACTACACGATCGACGCCGCCCAGGCCGCACGGGTTGTGGAACAGATTCGCCCTCGTCTCGTGGTGATTCCGATGCACTACAGCACTCGCATTTCCACCATCAAGGAACTCGCAACGGTTGAGCGTTTTCTCGAGGGACGAACCCACGTCCGACGGGTTTCCGGCAACAGCATCGTCATCAACTCGGTGAAACAACGACCGGGTGCCGAAGTTGTGGTCCTGGAGCGCCAATAGTCCCTCCTGGCCTTCGAGCCGTGACGACCATGACTTGACGCTGCACACTTCACCCTGGATGCTGGCACCCTTGCTCATGAAACCCCTGCTCCTTGCCCTGCCCGTCTTGCTGGCGCTCTGGCCCGCCCGGACTGCCGAAGCCCAATCGATATTTGAACGGGAACAGTATCGGAGCGGCAAAAACTTCGCGATCGAGCTGCGCATTGGACCTTATATGCCCGGCGTCGACGAGGAATTCGCGGGCTTGCCTGCCGAACAAAGACCCCATCAGGCCTACTTCGGCAAGGACCGCGCGCTTTTATTCCAGACCGAATTCGATTACCAGTTCTTGCAGGAACCAGGAAGCCTGGCCATCGGCCTCGGTGTCGGTTATTTGCAGCAAAGCGGCAGGGCCTTTGTCGAGCCAACCTCGGGAGGCGCCCCCACCGCGCGCAGCGCCGACTCGACGAAATTCAAGGTCATTCCCCTTTCGCTTTCCCTTGTGTACCGAATGGACTTGCTGGCGCGATACTCGAACATTCCCTTTGTTCCCTACGGAAAAGTGGGTCTCGACTACGGCGTGTGGTACGTTACGAACGGCAACGGTGACTTTGCAAAGTCGACCGACGGCGGCGATGGCTACGGGGGAACACCGGGCTGGCATGCGGCGATCGGTCTTTCGCTGGTGCTGGATATCTTTGATCCCGGTGCATCTCAGGCGCTGGATTCAGAAATCGGCGTTAACCACACCCTCGCCTTCGTCGAATACGGGCACTACGATTTCTCGGGACTGGGACAATCCAACAAACTTCAACTGGGCGACACGACCTGGACAGCAGGCGTGATGTTCGAGTTCTAACGAGGCCACGCTGCGCACGCTGCGCATGGTCGTCGAGTATGACGGCACGAACTACAATGGTTGGCAACGCCAGCGTCAGGGGACGTCCATTCAGGCCACGATTGAAGAGGCGTTTATTAAGATGCTGGATAAACCGATCGCGGTCCGCGGCGCGGGGCGCACCGATGCAGGTGTCCACGCCGAAGGACAGGTCGTGGCATTCGATCTTGGCGATGAATTCGATCGCATTCCGCCGAGCGGTTTCCGACGCGGTTTGAACAGCCACCTGCCCGACGACATCGCAGTGGTCTCGGTCGAAGTGGCGCCCCACGAGTTTTCACCGCGCTGGTCGGCGCGCGGTAAAATCTACCGATACCGGATCTGGAACCACGAAACCCGTTCTCCGGTACATGCTCGCAATGCATGGCATGTCGTGGTGCCGCTCGATACCCACACGATGCGAGCTGCCGCCACCCTCTTCGTCGGCGAACACGATTTCCGCGGATTTCGGGCATCCGATTGTGAACGGCGTACCACAAAACGGGTGCTTCATCGTGTCGACGTGAAGCGCTCTGGTGCACTCATTGAGATTGAAATCGAAGGCACCGCCTTTCTGAAAAACATGGTTCGTATCATTGCGGGGACTATCGTCGATCTCACCCGCGGGCATCTCACCTTTGAGGGAGTGGTGGATGTACTTCTAAACGGCGATCGCCGCAAAGCCGGCGTCACCGCTCCGTCACACGGATTGACGTTGGTTCAGGTGCTCTTCTAGGTCGACGGGTGCTCGCGCGACCATCTCTGTAATCTTCGCGTGTACTTTGTTGAGCAACTCTTCGCGCTGACTGGCGGCGAGTCCTTCGGTCGGCATGGGGTCGCCCAATTCGATCGTCACCGTTCCAGGCCGCACGCGGAAGGAATCTGGAGGCAACGCCTCATACGTACCACGAATCGCGACGGGAATGATTTCGACACCGGCGCCCATGGCGAGGTGAAACCCCCCTTTTTTAAACGCCGCAAGCTTGCCGTCCCGGGAACGGGTTCCCTCGGGGAAAAGCAACACCGAATCACCACCCCGGATGCGCCGTTCGGCCTCGGCAATGCTGCGACGTGCAGCCGCTGCATTTTGCCGATCGATGAAGATGAACCGCCCGGCCCACATCGCCCACCCGAAAAACGGAATTCGGGCCAATTGCTTTTTGGCGATCATCCGAACCGGAACCGGCAAGACCGCCAACAAAACCCAAATATCGGCCGCGCTGACATGGTTCGCCATGAAGACGTACGAACGAGTTGGATCAAGGACAGTATGCCCACGCAATTGCACAGTCATCCCCGAGATCGCCGAAATACTGCGGCCCCAGCTGCGACAAAGCTCAATGACCGAATTGCCGGTCGAATCAAAAAGACGACGAACATACGCCCCGAAGCAGTAGGCGATGGTCACGACTGCAATGGCGGCGATATTGAAGAGGCTGCGCATTTTTCGGAACCGTCACGTTCGTGGAAAGCCCCATGCTATCCTGCGCGCGTGGATTTCCGGAAGACTTACTACATCCTTCCGAATCTGTTCACGTTATGCAGCGTGATGTGCGGATTTGCGTCGATTGCCTTCTCGTCCGAACCGGATGGGGGGAACCTTTATTTTGCGGCACTGGCGATCTGTTTCGGGTTCTTCTTCGACACCGTTGACGGACGCGTCGCCCGCCTGACCAAAACGCAAACTGACCTGGGACGAGATCTCGACTCCTTGGCAGATGTGATCACATTCGGAGCCGCGCCCGCCCTCATGATGTACCGATGGGGACTGACCCACTTCGGCAACCTCGGCATTTTCTTCGCAGGACTTTTCGTTTGTGCCGGCGCCATGCGGCTTGCGCGCTTTAACGTTTTAGAGCGTCGCGCCAGCGTCGGTGGGTACAAGGGTCCGTCGAAATTTTCGATCGGACTTTCAATTCCGCCCGCTGCCAGCGTGCTGGTATTCATGGTGATTGTCAGTCACCATGCGGGTCAATACCGGGCGATCTCCGAAACCTCCACTGCTGTTGTGGTATTGGTTCTCTCGTTCCTGATGGTTTCCCGCGTTCGATTTCGATCCTTCAAGGATTTGCGTTTGACCCGCCGGACGATCGTGGTGGTGGTGCTCGTCGCCGGATCGCTTGCCGCTGTGGTGGCGGCTGGTTTCAAGCGGGCATTTATCTTCATGCTTCTCGTTTCCGCGTACATCGCGCTCGGTCTCGCAGAAGAGGTCATTTTCTTCCGTCGCCGCCGGGCGGAAGCAAAAGTGCCCGTTACCCCTGAGACGACGCCGACGGAGACCACGACGGCACAACAGACGGAACAAGATGCGCAGGACGACAGGGACGACCAAGAAGTCCTACGCGAGCTTGGCGCTTTCGACGATATCTCCGAACCAGCAACCAGCAGTCCCGAAACGATTGCTGACCCGACGGCACCACGACACCGAACCGAATAACGAAGGACCTAGCGCGACCGGCTATCGAGCGCCTGCCGAACCGTCCGCAACAGTTCCTGAGGCGAGAAGGGCTTATTCATGAAGCGATCGCGCCCAGTCATCTTTTCCGGGTCGAAGATGCTGCGATCGTGATAGCCCGACATGAAAACGACGCCAACGTTGGGACGCGCTTCTCTCATGCGCTCCGCCACGGCCTGCCCGCTCAACCCTGGCATGACAACATCTGTCAGCAGAAGATCACAGTATAGCCCGTCGTCTTCGAGCATGGACAGCGCCTGGGAACCATTGGCTGCCTCGACCACACGATAACCCTGGCCTGACAGCACCCTGACAGCGAGATCTCGAACGAGTTGCTCGTCCTCGACCAGCAAAATCGTTTCGTTGCCCTGCGGTAACGCGGCGATAGGAGGTGTGATCTCGCCGGCCGCGATTCGCTCGTCGTGAGAAGGTCGTGAAATCCGCGTCGAACCGCCCGTTCGCACGATGCGCTCTTCAAGCATGCGCCGCTCGGTATTGTCGATGCCCATGCCCGCCAAAAAGATTCGCCCGGTGTTGTCTCGAAACGGGAACTTCAGCATGAAGATGACCCGGTTGCCCTTGGTGGTCGGAAACACTTCCTCGACCGCCTTCGGAACGCCCGTCGACAGGATTTCAAGATCGTTGGCGCGATTTTGGCGGGCAAGCGCCGGCGGCCACAAGTCCATGTCGGTCTTGCCTTGCCAGTCCGAACCTTCGAGGCCCGCGGTGCGAAGAAAGGCCGGGTTCACGAACACGAGCCGTCCGTCTTCGTCCTTCATAAAAGCAACAGCGGGGCTGTTGTACATGAAGGCTGCAAAGCGGGCCTCGCTTTGCTCAAGCGCGTCTTCAGCGCGACGCCGCGCCGTCACATCGACACAATATCCCGTGCACTCGAACGGTTCGCGCAGGGGATCGCGTTCTGGCAATAGCCGAACCTCATCGCGCAACCAACGGTATTGCCCATCCCGATGGCGAAATCGGTATTCAAAGACGCGGGTATCGTCGACCAACAAGCCCGTAGCACCCCGTTGCGGAATGGCAGCTTGATCGTCCGGATGGATGCAACTGCGCCAGAGGTTGGGATCGGCGAGCAACTCGCGCGCTTGGTATCCCAGGATTCGTGCGACGTTTGGACTGATGTAGGAAAAAGACCAGAGTCGACCCAGCTTGCACGTGTAGACGATCGCGGGATTGTGCTCGAGCATGCGATCCAGCTGGTCGCTGCTGGTCGAAGACTTCACGTCCTTTATTCCGGACCAGGAATCATTCACCGCTTTGACTCCGCGCTGCTCTTCACAGGCATTTCTTTGCCGCCCGAGCCGCCGTCGTCTATTTCAACGAACACGCTGTAAAGGATCGAAAGTGCCGGTCCAAGCAGCACAGGCGAAGTTCCGAGCGTGGCGCCTTCCTCAAGGTGGAGAGCCGTGATGGCCGGAACCGGTAGCCAGCCAAGAAAGGCCCGCACGCCCCAGTATAAAAGCGACAGGATCATCGCACCAAACAGGCCCTTGATTAGAGGAGTCCAAAGGGTCTCCTGACGCCAGATTGGTTTTCCCGCCACCACGCCGCTGGCAAAGCCTATCGCGGCAAAAAGCACGAACGCCAGGCTGCCGGTGGTAACACCCATGCGTTGCGCAGCGAATCCCAGCGCACCACCTACAAGCAGACCTTTGCAAATTCCAAGTACGAGACGCATTCAATACCACCTACGGCTGCGAGTAGTATACTCAACGGATCCAAGGGCACCAACCGGCCCGACGTTGTTGTTACTGCGTGACCGTGGCAGGCGTTCCAGAGCTGGCTAACTGGGTCTGCAAATTCTCGAACGCACCGAGCAGCGGTTTGATCGCCGCCAAATAGGCCGCGCGTTTCGAAACCGGGCTGTCGCGCCAGGTCTTCAGCTTGAGTGGATCAACAAAGTTTCCATTCTGCGTCAGACCGAAATGAAGGTGCGGTCCGGTCGAAAGCCCGGTCGTGCCCACGTAACCAATGACCTGCTTCTGCTTCACGTTCTGTCCCGCCGCAAGTCCCTTGGCGAACTTGTCGAGATGGTAGTAGCGGCTTGCGTATCCATTCGAATGGCGGATGACGACGGTGTTACCCGACCCGCGCTTCATCTGCGCCTCAAGTATTTTGCCATCGGACGCCGCCCACACGGGCGTTCCCCGAGGCGCGGCGTAGTCGACGCCCTGGTGGGCACGTGTGGTGTGCAAGACGGGATGAAAACGCTTTGGATCAAACTTTGAACTGATGCGAACGAAACGCAGCGGTGTTTTCAGGAACGACTTGGCTATCGATTGTCCCTTGTCATCGAAGTAAGCGTCTCGACTGCCATCCTTAAAATGGAAGGCTTGAAAAGTTCCGACCTTGCCGCCGTATTCCGCAGCCAGCAACTTGCCGTAACGGTAAAACTGGCCGTCGAGGTATTGCTTTTCGATGACGACCTTGAAGTAGTCGCCGGGATGAGTGTCGATGTAAAAGTTGATGTCCCAGGCAAACAGATCGACCAACATGCTCACGAGACCCGGCGATTCACCCGAGTCCTGCACCGCGCCGTAGAGAGACGAGCGAATCGTACCACCGGCGGACACCTTGCGGATTTCGAGCTTTCGCTGCTCGTGACGTGCGTTCCAGGTGCCGTTTTCGCCGCGTGTGACGATATAAGCATCCACCAGATTGGGACGATACTCGAAGGCCTCTGGTGCGCCCTCTGCATCAAAGGTCAAAATGAACTTGTCGCCGGGCTTGATCGTCCGGGGATCCAGCTTGGTGCCAAGCGCCGAGGAGACCGTCAACGCAACCGACTCGAAGCCCTCGCGCGCCAACAGCACACTCAGCGTATCGAGTTTACCGATCTCACCTTCGACGACGCGCCCGTTCTTGCTGGATTCGCCGGTCGTCGTGCCGCCGAGTGCACCGGGAGCCGAGGCGTTGTCGGTCTCGGAGGCAATGGCCTCGTCCTCGGCAAAGGGCTTGGGCGGTTCCGGATCAAGATGTCCCTTGAGGGATGACGCCTCCATGAGCCCGGTCACCGCCATGTCCTTCTTGAAGACAAAGACGTAAATATTGACGGCGGTCAGGCCTGCGAGGACGAGGCCAAGACGAACAGAACTCGAAGACGCCATTGACTTTGCGCGTCGTTTTCGAGGCGTGGACGGTTTGCGATTGCTCGGCACGGTACAAGACGACCACGCAACCCACCGGTCGTCAAGAATCGGCCGTGAGTGCAAGCTTTACAGTGCTCAGGCGCGTCGTGCGCGGGCACTGGCGGCCGATTTCTTGGGTTCGGCACGGGCTCGAAGCAATTGGCCGGCATGGGCCACCGCCTCGTCCGATGGCGGGTGCCCCCCGAGCATGCGCGCCAGTTCGACCTGTCGCCCCTTGGCGTCGAGATCAAAGACCTCGGCCACGGTACGACCGTCGCGAACGCGCTTGCGTACCATCAGATGGCGATCGGCAAAAGCGGCAATCTGGGGTAGGTGGGTTACGACCAGGACCTGGCGCGTCTCGGAGACAGCCTTCAACTTGCGCCCGATTGCATCGGCCACGTTGCCTCCGACGCCCGTATCGACTTCATCGAAGACGTAGGTGCAGGCGCGATCTGCATGCGCAAGGGCCCGCTTGATGGCGAGCATGACGCGTGAGAGCTCGCCACCAGAAGCAACGCGGGAAAGCGGCCCACCGGGCTCACCGGGATTGGGTGTGAACTCGAACCAAACCTGATCGGCGCCATCGAGGCCAAGAGCCACGGCCTCACCCCGACCTGAACGGGGCTCGACGCGGATGTCGACGCGCGCGTCCTCCAACCCCAGTTCCCGCATCGTCTCGGCGATTGCGGGTGACAGAGCGCGTGCAGCCGTGCGGCGCGCGCCCGTGATCGCCACGGCAATCTTGAGCGCGGTTTGGCGGGCTAAATCGAGCGCGTCTCGTCGGGATTGCAGCTCTTCGTCAAAATTGCCCAGGGCCGCAAGCTCCGCCGCAATCGAATTGCGATTGGCGATCGCGGCATCAATCGTACCACCGTGTTTTCGTGTCAAGCGCGACACGAGATAAAGTCGCTCCTCGATCTCCTCGAGCCGATCTGCGTCACCCGAAATCTCGCCGAGACGGGAAAGTTCACGCGCGACATCCTCGACGTGGGCACGGGCATCGCGAAGGCGTTCAATCATACCGGCAAAGGCGGGTTCGATTTTCTCAAGCGGCTCCAGCTCGCGCAGCACGGCGGCAATGCGCGCGGACGCCGCATGATCCGCGCCGTAAAGCGCCTCCTCGCCGAAGGTCACGGCAGCGCGGAGTTTTTCGGCTGAACGAACCCGATCTCGTTCCAACCGAAGCTTTTCGTCTTCACCGGGCTGCAACGACGCGGCTTCAAGTTCATTGAGTTGAAAGCGCAGAAAGTCTTCTCGCTCACCGCGACCGCGCGCATCGGCATCAAAACGTTCGAGCTCATCACGCGAGAGCGAAAGCTGCGCGTGTGCGGCCGCCATTTGCTGCAAAAGCTCTTCGTTCTTTGCAAAGGCATCCAAAATCAGCCGCTGGCTTTCAGGATCCATCAGCGACTGCTGGTCGTGCTGCGAAGTAATATCGACCAGCTCGCCCACAGTCGCCTCAAGTTCCGCCACGGTTGCGAGGCGTCCATCCAGGTAATTGCGACCGCGACCGGTGCGGGCTATTACCCGACGTGCCACGAGGGCGTTCGGTTCGTCGCCGACGTCGGCTCCGGGGCGATCGATAATGGCCTCGACCTGCGCGGTGTCACTGCCGCCCCGAATCACTTCGGCCCGGGCGCGCCCACCGCGCAAAAGTCCAAGCGCCTCGACCATGATGCTCTTGCCTGCGCCGGTTTCGCCCGTGATGACGGTGAGACCAGCCGTGAGCTCGATCTCGAGTGAATCGATGAGGGCAAAACCAGAAACGCGTAGGAGTGAAAGCATGTTGTTCGTTTGCGGGCGCAGGTTATCCGATAAATGCATTGTCGGGCTGTGTCTGACACGGGTTGCGTACGAACATCCGACGGGTCGCGTCAGCATGGGTGTCAGGGAAGGCCGTCGGGATGTGGAAAATTTCACATCGCTGCACATTTTGTCGCAAGACCTAGTGATGAATGGCTTCCGACATGCCAACTTGGCGCACCGGAGGATCCATGATGAAGCCCGTCGTTTTGTTTCTTGTTTTGACCGCTGCCTGTGCAACCGCCCCAACCGCTGATACCGCGTCGTCAACGACGGGGAAAAACGGCGCAGACCGCAACCTCGGCCCGACTAAGTCGGAAGTTGCCGCGGGTGAGCTGGAAGAGGCGCTCGTCAAGCTTTCCCGGGTTCACTTCGGCCTCGACTCGGCCGTGTTGTTGCCCGAGGCGCAGCAGGCGCTTGGCGACGCAGGTCAGATTTTGAAGAAGTACCCCGACGTTGCGATCTTCGTCGAAGGCAACAGCGACGAGCGCGGAACGCCCGAATACAACGTCGCCCTCTCCGAAAAGCGTTCGCGCACGGTCGTCAACTACCTGACCACCTTGGGGATTGCCAAGGACCGCCTTACCATCGTTCCGAAGGGCGAGCTGGATCCACTGGCCACGGGCAGTGATCAGGCTGCGCTCGCCGCCAACCGTCGCGTCGACTTCCGCCTGCAGCGCGGTGGCGTGAAACTGGTGCTGCAAGATGGCGTCAAGTACGACGACAAGGGCCAGCGGATAGCGACTCAGTAGCCGAGCTGTTGCAGCGCTGTGCTGCGAATCTTCGTATACTGAGAGGCGCTGCAATGAAGACCGTCTACCGCAATATGGACCACCCGAGGTCCTATCCGTGCGCGACGTACCCACGCCCGAGCCTCGGAAGGGCGAATTGCGCGTGCGCGTGCGCGTGGCCACTGTGAACCGGACCGACTGCGGAGGCCTGCGCGGGCAGCCTTTCATCTATCGCTTTTTTGTTGGATTTCCGCGGCCCAGGTTCGTCGCCACCGGCACCGACTTTGCGGGTGACGTCGAGGCCGTGGGTGAAGAAGTAAGTCGCTTCGCGGTCGGCGATCGCATATTCGGTTTTGACGACAAAAGCCTCGGCACGCACGCGGAGATCGCGTGCCTGTCCGAGAAGAAATCGCTCACGAGAATCCCCGACGACGTCTCCTACGAAAACGCCGTGGCCTCGGCCGAGGGGGCGCATTATGCCCGCAACTTCCTGAACAAGATCCCCCTTGCCCCTGATCAACACGTTCTGGTTATCGGCGGCACTGGTGCCATCGGATCAGCGGCGATACAGCTCTTACGCCACCAAGGCGTGCGCACAACGGCGATCTGTTTGGGTCCGCATGTTGCAGAGGTGCTTGCACTGGGTGCCGAGCGGGTAATCGATCAAGGCAGCGATGATTTCGTGCAGGTGCTGTTCAGCGAGGGTGCCACGTTTGACCACGTGCTCGATGCCGTCGGAAAAAGTCGGTTCACGGTGTGTCGGCCGCTCATGAAAACGCGCGGGCGTTACCTGTCGTCCGAGCTGGGGCCGCGGGCGGAGAACGTCTACCTGGCCTTGGCAGGACCATTCTATTCGCCGTTTCTAAGTGGCAGACGCGTCATCTTTCCGTTCCCGCTTGACTGTCAAGGTTCGCTCGACGCCATGGCAGGGTTGCTTGCAGAGGGGGCTTTCCGACCACTCATTGACCGGAGCTACGCCATTGAGGAGATTCAGGATGCGTTCCGCCACGTCGAAAGCGGCGCGAAGTTGGGCAACGTGATCCTCCGGCTGAGCTGAAGCCCCCATGCTTATCAACATCGATGTAGACGATATGCCGCGTGCAGAGGCTTTCTACACTTCCGCCTTTGGCTTGTCGGTGGGGCGGCGTTTCGACTCAGGTTTTGTTGAACTGGTGGGCTTGCCCGCTCCCATCTATTTGTTGCACAAGGAAAGCGGCACTTTGCCCTTCATCGAAGCGCGTACGCCACGAAGCTACGAACGTCATTGGACACCGATTCATGTCGACATCATCGTGACAGACCTTGCGGAGGCGACGAGACGTGCTGTGGCGGCTGGAGCGCGGGCCGAGAGTGGCGTGGTCACGGAGCCTTATGGTTTCATGACCTTCTTCTCGGATCCCTTCGGCCACGGCTTTTGCTTCATCGAATGGAGAGGCCGGGGCTATGATGAGTTGCTCCGTTGACGTTGGTCACCCAACGACCAGACCAGCTGTGTCTCGGATGCCTGGGTTGGTGATATGCTCGGTGAGATGCGATCCGAGCTGAGGTTTTTCGGCAACCTTATTTGCGTGTTCGCGGGTGGATGCATCTCGGTGTCGCCCTCGCCTTCGCCCTCGCCGTCCGCACAACAACCGGTCGCTATCGTCGCCCCCGTGGCGTACCCACCAAAACCCGTGGCCCCAGGCGGCGACGCTGGACCAGAATCTCTCTATACCCTCGACGAGGCGTTTGCCGATGTGATGGCCACGCCTCTGGCGTTCATAGGGACGGGCGAGTGGTACGGCGACGCCCCGTATCCACCCTGCGCCTACAAAAACGATCGCGTATTGGTGTTGGATCAGTACTGCACGACCAACAAGGAGATCGGAACATTTTCCATCGACGTTTTCCATCCCACACGTGGATGGTTGACGAAGTACGCAGGCGCCCACTCCAGGGCCCGAAATTTTCATGGAGCCTGTTGGGAAGGCGACTACGTCGGTTACAAAAGCGGATGCAACCGCGAAGTCCCCGAGACATTCGCCCCGTATTTCGCCAGACTTCACCGCGACTTCATCGCAAACCCGGGTGAGCGCTGGTACGAGCTGGTTCGTTACGTTGTGTCGCACCGGCGGCATCCGTGGCCCAAGCCAGACAACTTCAAGATGACACCCGACTA
>JAYUPZ010000152.1:0-9671 GCA_043759805.1 Myxococcales bacterium
GGGTCAGCGGCGCGGGGAGGCTAATTGAGGAAAAAGACGACATGACCCCATGTCGTAGCATCTTGTGAGGCACCCGTCCGAAGGCTGCACGGCTGGAACCGCCATGCTATTGCAAGGGCCGCCATGAACGAGCGTCGATTGCGGATCTTGTTGATCGCGGAGGCCGCGAACCCAGACTGGGCCAGTGTTCCCCTCGTGGGATATTCGATATGCGAAGCGCTTCGTTCGGTGACGAATGCCCACGTTGTCACCCAGTCTCGCAACCAAACGGCTCTGGTAGCCGCAGGATGGAAGGAAGGCGTCGACTTTTCTTCAATCGATTCCGAGGCGGCTGCCAGGCCCATGTGGATCTTCGATACCTGGCTGCGCAAGCTGACTGGGCTTGGATGGACCACCACAGCGGCCCTTGCGGCGCTACCGTATTACTACTTTGAGTACCTGGTCTGGAAGCAGTTCGGGAAGCGCATCGAAAGCGGCGAATTCGATCTGGTTCATCGGGTGACGCCTTTGTCGCCGACGATCCCAAGTATGATCGCAGCGCGTTGCAAGAAGGCTGCTGTGCCGTTTGTGCTGGGCCCTCTCAACGGTGGCGTCCCCTGGCCGCCCGGTTACGACGATGTTAGACGGCGTGAGGGCGAATGGCTGTCGTACGTTCGCGACGCTTACAAGCTGTTGCCGGGTTACGCTCAAACCCGACGCTCGGCATCCGCCATCGTGGTTGGATCGAAGGCAACGCGCGACCAGCTTGATGAAGCCTATCGGGATCGCGCGGTCTATATTCCGGAGAATGCGATCGCAACCGATCGTTTTAAGGCCAAGGTAACAGGCGAACCCACAACGCCCCTGAAGATCGCGTTTGTTGGACGGTTGGTTGCCTACAAGGGCGCCGACATCTTGATTGACGCCGCAAGCGCGTTGTTGCGGTCAAATCGGGCGCAACTAGACATTATTGGCGACGGACCTGAAATGCCGTTCTTGCGGAAAAAAATTGAGGATCTTGGGCTGGGAGGACAGATCCGCCTCGATGGATGGGTCGAGCACCGTCTGTTGGAACAACGGCTCGCTGCCTCGGACGTGTTCGCTTTTCCCAGTATTCGCGAGTTTGGTGGCGGTGTCGTCCTGGAAGCGATGGCGCTCGGACTTGTCCCCGTTGTCGTTGACTACGCAGGTCCGACCGAATTGGTTACGGACTCGACAGGCCATCGCATCCCGATCGGAACCCGAGCCGAACTTGTGGAACGCTTTCGAGATAAACTGACCGACCTTGTGAACGATCCTTCGGGAATTCGTGCAATGGGTGAACGCGCGCGCCAACGTGTGCTTCGCCACTACACCTGGCAAGCCAAGGCCGAACAACTTTGTCGCGTCTACAATTGGGTGTTGGGTCACGAGCCAAAACCCGATTTCGGGTTGCCGTTCCCCGATTAGGTGAATTGCAAATACGTCATTTTTGCTTGATCCAAAGTTCAAGCAACCCGCCGTGCATCCGCTCGAGGCCGACTTGTTCCCAGTCAAGTGGCATCTCGCCGCCGAAACCGTAGTACGTAACGACCCGCGTTCCGATAAGTGCCTCTTCCATGCGTGCCTTCACCATTTCCACATAGAGCCGGTATCGATCCGGAGATCGAGGGATGGAGTCGTCTACGGCGTGACATCCGGGCAGGTGCTCGGAGAATGGATTGAAAAGGTACCACGAAGAATAGGCCGACCAGTCGAGGGCCTGAGCGTCGTCTGCCACGAAAGCGCAACGCTTGATGCTGTGGCGTCTCGCGACGGCATTGGCGACGTTCACCAGGCGCTGCCGTTGTTCAACGCCGGTGAACACACCTTCGCTGCAGAGGGCACCGATGAGACAGAGCTTGCCAACCCCCGCGCCGATGTCGAGTACCTTGGTTCCGGGTTCATCGACCAACCACTCGGCAGCCTTGCGTGCTACCGTTGCAGGCGTCCATTGAATGCGACTCATGTCCCGAACCCAACCCGGGTAAAGGTCGTCCCATGCTTTGTCATCCACCGACTGACCGGCACGCAGTCTCTTGATCGGATCGCTGCCCACAGCCTCCTATATCAGGCCGTCGAACAAACGTCCCGATTAACCAACCAGTGCGGCCGAGATGGGCTTGCCGATTTTGATCTTTTGCTCAAGCACTGAAGTGGGCACGCCAAGTGCCGCACCCATGGTCTTGCTCACGGCTCCGAGGGATTCGCCGGTTGGCACATCGCCGGCATCGCTCAATCGACCCGTGGTTGAGTCGAATGCGCCGGCCATGTACTCCTTGACCCGGCTATTGGTGGTGGGAACGAGGCCCCCCACCACGCCCGGCCGAACGTACTTTCCGGTGAGCATGGTCACGTGGTGGCTGCCCCAATGATCGCGGCCTTTTGTGCCCTGCTTGGCGAGGGTTCGGCCAAATACATTCTGTATTCCGAAGGTCACGCGATCTTCGAGACCGCTGTCCTTCAGCAATTGCATCAGTCGCGCAATATTGCCGATGCTTTCAATCGTCTGAGGCGTTTCGCTGACCATCAGATCGGCGTCGCTGTGGTTGTCGCCACCGAAAGGCAGGCGGACATAGATGACCGGTGAGACGTTCATTTTGATGAGCGCCACCGCGGCCGTGATTTGGGAGTCGGGGCCGTTACCGGTGATGCCCGAGAACATCTGAAGAAGGTCGTCAGACAACGATCGGGCCTGCCGGCGCGAAATGACCAGTTGATCCATGTAGTCGCGCTGCGCTTTCGTACCACGATCGCGCAACAGGGCCGACAGCTGGTCGACCGATGCATCTCGCAGGTTTTGCAGCTTACCTAGCGGACTGGCGTCGGCTGCCAGCATGTCTCGCAGCGAGGTGGGTCCCAGATTCGGCAGGGTCTTTCCCTCAAAGGTGAACTGGTTGCCTGCCCCGGCCGATACCGGTTCTGCCTGAATGGAACCGAGGCACTCGGCCAGCGTCTTCGCAAAGATCGAGGGCGCCATCTCCTGCCGGTCGGTGTAGCCCATCACCCGTAAAACCTTGGGGTGGTTCGGGTGGGCATTGGTCAGGGTGGTGTGGTGAATGAACGAGGAGCGATCGAGTACCCACTGCGGCAACGTGCTGTAAATTTGTGCTGCGTTTACCTGATTTGCGCCCAGTTTGATAGTCGTCTTCTTCATCGATGGATCGGCAGAGTGCGCGATGTCGTCGTATTCGTAAGATCCGGGCGCGTTGGCATTGAAGGGATCGCCGCCACTCGAGGTGCTGAGAATAAGATATTGCAAACGGTTCTTGTCGCCTGCACATTCCATGGCTTGCGCGGACGCCTCCGTCGGGCGCAGCAGGAAACTGGTAGGAAGTCCGGTGGCCATGGCCCGCAGGCCAATCGAACCGGTGCCGAACAGAAAACGCGAGAGGGCTTGACGACGGTTTTGCATGGTCGATTCCTACAGGCCGAATGAGGTGGAAAGGGGGGAAGTGCAGGCCACGACGAAGGCCGATCGCAACGCATCCGGCTTACCAGTCGAGGCCGCCATTGCAGCGTCGACGTGTTGTTGCAAGATGGCTTCGCTTGCGGCTTTCAGTGGGTCGCCATCGTTCAATCCCAAGAGGGCGGAACTGAAGTCCGCTATTGCTTTGTTGCGCTCGGCGAACGTCCAGACACCGGTCTTGCTGTTTTCGATCAACTCACGGGATAGCGCCTTGCAGATGCCATCGGTCGCCGAGACGAAGAACAAATTCGGATCCTTCGGCAGGACCGGTGCAACCTCGCCGCGAGCGTAGCCGGCGTCGGGCAAGCCCATCGCCAGGTTTTGCAGCTTGGTGCGCAGCTGGCTCTTGCCTTCGAGGTTGCAGACATCGGGTTGGTGCAATCGCGTGCTGAGCCGATCACACAATACGTCCTTTCGTGCCACGCTCATGATGGCGCCGTATTCCTCGCCAGTTTTGGTGCGAGAAGCAAAGGTGACAATGGGCGAGGAGAAAATCTCCTTCACGAGGACGTTGAAGTTGAAGTTCGCGGTCTGGAACACCTTGGCAACGCGCTCAAGTTCGGGATCATCGGCAAGACAAAATCCCGAGTTGGCGGTCTGACAAAGCTTGAGTGCCCATGCGAGCGCGAAGCGGGGATGTTTGGCGAGCGCATCGCCGAGTGCCGCGACGCCGCTGCCCGTAACCGGCAAGCTGTCTTCCGCAGAGAAAGAGCCCTCGATCGGAATGCCCTTGGTGACGAGCTCTCCCTTCGGCCTTGGTCCGTAGAACAGGCTGTAATCCTGCCGGAAAAAGTCTCGCATCGGATCGAGGGTGACGTGACAACCGTAGCACGGTGTTCCCTTCTGGGCGTGCTCGTCATCCAGGTTCGAGTCATCAAGCGGAATGCTTGAACCCTCTTCGATGAAGGTCAGCGCGAGTGCTGTGATGAGGGTCTGGTTTGCGGTGACGCGAAAGGCGTTGCTCTCATTGGTGCCCCAGGTCCCGAAGAATCCGGGGGTCGTCATGAAACCGACACGCTCGCTGCCGAGCACCAGTTCTTTGCTGCTGCGTAGCTTGTCGAGATCGAAGTACAGGGTGTGTTCGTTGTCGCTTTTCGCCGTACGAATCGTGACCATGCGATGGTCGGTCCAGTCCGAGTCGCGAATGAGTGGCATGACACGCCCGTCGCAGTTCTGGGCCGCTCGACCGAACAGCAGCGAGAAAGGACGCGCGAAGGCGTCCTGGTTCTTGTAGGTGTAGATTGGGTTGCATTTATCGATACCACTTTCGGCCGGAGCGAAAGTGAATTTCATGAAGTTGGCGCTGGCCGGATCGAAGGCCGCGTTGACTGCCGGCGCGGGATCGGTGGCCGAACCTGCTCGGGTGATTGTTGTTGTGATGCCGGGAAACCGCCGAGTAGTCCACACATCGGTCGGCTTTCTTCCGTCATCCATGACCGGGTTCGCATCAACAAACGACATGAACGCCATCATGCCGGTGCTCATCATGAAGGTGCGGGTCGTGGTTGCCGTCGTGAAGGGTTTGCCTTCGTCAATGAGCTGCATCATCGTCATGGAGAAGCTCGTGTTGAGGGCTTCTTTGATTCGACTCGTCGGCGTCGCGCCGATCAAGCCAGTCAAGGTGGTGACGCCTGCCTGGTCGTTCAGATCGGTTTCCTGGATTTGGTTCTGTTGAAAAGCACTGGCAAGCCAGGTCTGCAGCTTGGCTCGATACGGGGCGCCCTTGCGCCAGCCATCGACAAGGCCCGCCAGCGCCCGCGGATCGTTCTTTACGGTTTGAATTTCGGCGGTGGATGGCGCTTCACCGGTCATCAGATCTTTGATCTTGGTGACGTATGCTTCTGGCGGTTGCGGCTCGAAGGGGGGCGGGGGAATGTTCGGCTCACCCGGTTTGTCCGGCGTCTCTGGCGGGTTCTGCTTTACGCCGGTCTTGTCGCCGGAGGCCGTCTGGCTGTCGACGCTGCCGGTGCAAGCTCCGAGTAGCAGCGACATCGACAGCAAACTTGTTAGCGAACGCGGTCCGAGGGCGTTGGGTTGCTTCATTGTCCTGATCACGGGGCCAGCATTTGCAAAAAGCTTGCCGGGATCTTTTGCTTGTGCGTCTTTTGACAATCAAAGCGATATCAATGACTTGGGAACGAGTAACGCGTCTCGAATTGGGGCGGGCGGGTGTAACTGTTGCAGTTACAGGGTGTTGCACCGGCACTCAACGCGGTGGTAGGCGGAAGTTTTCCGGGTCGAACCCAAAGCGCTCCATCCAGCGGTGGATCTGCATGCGGGCCTTACCCATTTCTCGAGCCACCGCGCTGACGTTGCCTTCGTGGCGACGCAGGGAATCCTGGACCTGCTCTGCGAGTTCAGAACCTTCAAGTTCCTCGGGCGGTGGCGTCGTTCCTGGGGTCGAAGTCAGGAGCGGGGCTTGCCCAAGGTGCGCCACCTCGATCTGGCCGCTGTCGCCTGCAAGCACCAAGGCCGCCTGCAAGGTCTGTTCGAGCTCGCGAACGTTCAACGGCCATTTTCGTGCGAAGAGCGCGTTGCATGCGTCGGCGCTGAACTTGAATCGGCGGGCGTCGTTGCCACCGTGCCGGCGCAAGATCATTTCAGTAAGCAATCCGAGGTCGGCCATGCGGTCGCGCAGGGGTTGAAGATTCAGCGTGAATCCTGCCAGGCGTGCCAACAGATCAGCGCGAAATCGGCCCTCACGAACGGCCTCGTGCAAGCCAGGCTGCGAGGCGGCGATCATGCGGACATCCACCTTTACCGGTTGTGTGGTACCAATCGCGAGGATTTCACCCTCCTGCAGAAATCGCAGCAATTTGGCCTGAGTTTGCACTGGCAGATCGGTCACTTCATCAAGCAACAAGGTGCCACCGTTGGCCGTGCGCACGAGTCCTGGGCGATCTTCCCGTGCGTCTGAAAATGCGCCCTTGCGATATCCAAACAACTCGCTTTCAACTAGGTTTTCGGGCAACGCCGCACAGTTGACCGCGACGAAGGGTCCTTGTGGGCGCGACAGGGCATGAATTTCGCGCGCGAGAACTTCCTTGCCGGTCCCGGTTTCACCAACAAGCAGCAAGGGAACGCGTGATGGCGCCAGTTTGCCGGTGGCAGCGTAGAGCTCGGCGACCTGTGCTACAAATGTCGCAAGCAGCCCCGATGGGCCAAATGCCAGGGGGTCGGACTGCCCACCAGGATTGCCAGAGCCGTACACAAATACCGAGCGACCGACGGAAAACCAGTCACCCGGTTTCAAAAAAGCCGGTTTTTCCAGTCGATTGATCCCAAGGCGTGTCCCGTTGCGAGAGCCCAGATCTTCGAGCCACGCGCTGTTTTCTTCAAAAATTAGCCGGGCGTGTTGGCCGCTGGCGGTGGGATCGGGCAATTCCAGTCGAGCGTTTCCTGTCCCCGCACCGGGCATGAGCGCGAGAGCGCCCCCGCGGCCGATGTGTAACGTTTTGACGCCAGCCATGTCGAGCGATTGTCCGCCCGACAGGGGGGCATCCCCTCGAAGCGCGAGTATCAGATTCGGTCCCGTGTTTGAACGGGTTTGCTGGACCTGATGTTCGGTCAGTGTGCCGCCTGCCGCCATGGGCATCTCGAAATCGTCCCCTTCTGCACCCTGAGTCATGGCAAGGCACCCGTCCAGCAGACGCCCAATGTATTGCCGAAAAGCAGAGGGGAAAGGGTGGCTCTACTTTGTGAGACGCTATCCACTTCGCTCGTGGCGTTGTCACGATGGTATTGCCATCCCGCGATGGCGCCGAGCAGCACGCCGGTGCCGAGCCCAATCCATCCCCATTGAATTTGCCCGTCCGCGGTGTCGAGGGCGTCGCGATAGGCGTCATAAGTCACGGCGTTCGGCGCATTGTTGCGACCGAGTGCTGCCAGTCCGTGGAAGGTCAATCCAGCCAATGTTGCAACCGTCGCACCGCCGGCGAACAGCAAAAAACGTTTACTCAAGTGTGTCTCGCGAGGCTTGTTGGGTGGCGCTTGTTGTTCCAAGACGGCGGGGGATTGCGCGGGCTCATTCGGTGCGTGTTCACACCGTCGCAAGGCCAATAGGGCCGCCTGTTGTTCCGCTTCCGCAAGCGGCTGACGCATGAAGCGTCGATAGAGCGGGTCCGCGATTTCGCAATGGCCCGACAGGCGTTCGGCCTGTGCCCACGCAAACAACGCCGCCCGATTGGGACCCCGTTCGAATGCAATCGCAAAGGTGGCACGCGCCTTCTCGAAATCCCGGTTTTGTGCCGCGGCGACGCCTTCATCGAAGCGAATTCGAGCCTCGTCTGTCGGAGGTTCGGCGGGCAGGGTTTCGGTGCCGGACGCCTGTTCCTCCTGAGCGTGCGCAACGATGGGCCGCAGGCATCCAAGCAGGATGGTCGAAGCCAGCAGCCAAGCAAAGATTTGGCGAAATTTAGACACGCGGTCAATTCACTTTGGTGGCAAGAGTACCGAATCCGGATCCCAGACACGGATTTTTTCTTGCGATGGCGTTTGCGGTTGGTTCATTTCGGCCCGAGGGGCAGTCCTTGTGGCGCGTGAACGTTGCCGCAGCGGCTGCGATCGGTTCGTCGCCGGCGGACGCTCTACTGCGGTAGGCTCGGGCGGCATCGGGTGTATGACTTCGTGCGGTGGCGACGGATCCGTCGCCTTTTCGGGCTGATTGGCGACGGGTTTCCGCGGTGGTTCATGCGCCGGTCCCTTCCATCGGAGTCCGACGATCAGTACCAGCGCGAGGCCCGCGAAAATTGCGACCGGTATGCGGTAGCGGTTGCGGGGTTGCGACGGCAAAAGGGTTGACGGCACGGACACGGAAACTCGGGCGTTTCCGTCGACCTGCGTGGTGTCACCGATTTCGACTGGGATATCGCTTCGGTCGGTGGCCGTACCAATGCGGGCCATTTCGGTGAGGTGTTCCCCGAGTGTCTGCCCGTGTTGCTCGGCCTCTTGCCAAACAGCCAGCTTGTTCGCGAATAGTTGCCGCAAAAAGACCTCGCGGTCACCTGTGTCACACGGTTGCTGAGAGGCACGCGCGAAATCGTGCAACGCGCTGGCCAGACTTTTTGCGTCGGGGTACCGCTCTTCGGGCGAGAGCGAAAGGGAACGCATCACGATCGCGGCCAAAGATGGGGGGTAGTCGGCCCGGCGTCGGGCTGGCGACGTGATCTGAGAGTGGGTAACCTGCTTGAGGACAGCCATGTCGGTTGCCCCCTGGAAAAGCCGTGTGTCTGTCGTCAATTCGTATAACAAAATGCCAAGCGCAAAAACGTCGGTGCGACGGTCCACCGCATCGCCACGTGCCTGTTCGGGCGCCATATAAGAAATCTTCCCCTTGAGTGTACCGGCCCGGGTCTCGGTTTGCTGCAACGCCGATTTTGCGATGCCGAAGTCCGCGACCTTGATTCCGCCGTGATACGAAACCAAAATATTTGAAGGGGAAACGTCCCGATGCACGATGTTTAGCGGACTGCCCTCTTCGTCCTGACGTTCGTGGGCATAGTGAAGGGCGAGGGCTGCTTCGCTAATGATCATGGCCGCGATGCCATCGGGAATACGCACCCCGTTCGTCGTGGCGGCGCGCATGATCGTGCGCAGATCCTCGCCGTGAACGTATTCCATTGCGAAGTACGGCACCCCATCCTGGTCGCCCATATCATGGACCTGCGTGATGTTGGGATGATCAAGGCGGGCGAGCAGACGCGCCTCGTCGAGAAACATCCGCACCAGCTTCTTGTTGCCCGCGCACTCGGGCATCATCCGCTTGCACACCACGATCTTCTCAAAATCCCCGGGTCCAGCAACGCGGGCGAGGAAAACCTCGGCCATGCCGCCCACCGCAAGGCGTCGAATCAACTGGTAGCGGCCCAGCTGATTCTGAATCCGCTCGTCGGGCACGCCACGAAGATTGGTCAACAGGGGTGCCGGAGACGGCGCGGCGGTGGCGGTGGGTGGGGTTGAAGTTTTCACGACAGGGGACGGGCGGTCGGTGATTGGTTAGTATACCCCCATCAAACGGGCCCCTCATATGAAGGATTTACGACGGGGCATCGGCAGCGCCTTGCGTTGCACAGCGATCGTCATGGTGTTTGTCGCTGCCGTTTCCGGTGCCGGGTGTCGTAGAGAGCCCTACGCGTGCGCCACGGACACTTCCTGTGTTTTCAACGGAATTTCTGGCCAGTGTGCTGCGGGCGCTCGATGCGCCTTT
>JAYUPZ010000153.1:0-9663 GCA_043759805.1 Myxococcales bacterium
CGTCGGTGGAGGAGGATCCCTTGAGGGCGGCGCGCAGGCGGGTGGTTGTGACGATGTCGCGAATGAACGAGGGCATCGTGAGAAAGTCCGCCGAAGGCATCGCCTCGACAAAGCTGCGGTGGGTTTCTTCACCGAGTCCCACAATTGCGATGGGCGAGCCCTTGCGTTCGGCAAGGTTCTCCAACACCTCGCGGGCGCTGTCGGGAGATTGACGCAGGGCGATGATGACGGCGTCAAAATCGTCGCGCTGGGCGCGTTCCATCCCTTGGCGGTAGTCCGCCGCACCCGAAACCTGACATCCCTCGCGGACAAAGCCGAAGGTCAGGGTCGAAAGTCCACGCGGGTCGGGATCGATAAGTAAGACAGATGAAAGTCGGGCCATGGGTCGGGGAGGAGGTACCCTTTCGGACGAGAGTTCAGCATAACCCACGTCGTCTGGGGCGGCTAATTGCTTTGCCGCATACGATGTCTGAGTTGATTCGGGCGAAGGTGTGGTGTCAAACACGGAATGTTAGAGACGATTCCTCGACGAAAGCATCAAAGCCATCGACGGTAGACGGCTTTTTACAAATGACGCCCTGCCAACCCCCTAGTTTGGTTTTCCGGATGCCCGTACACGCCACCAACAAAAACGAGAGACCTCTAACCCGCGAACTGCTTCTCCGGGAGTTCCGCAGCAGCGAGCGGCCGGCGGACCGCTGGCTCATCGGCATTGAGCACGAAAAGATTGGGGTTCACTCGGACGGGCGTCCCGTCGCGATTTCGGGGCCCCGTGGGGTGCAAGCGCTGCTTGCGCGGTTTGAGACCGAGGGATTCACCACGAAGAGCGAGGGTGGCCATGTCGTCGGGGCTTCCGGACCGCGGCGCCTCGGCGGCAGCGAGGTGACGGAAAAGCTATCGCTTGAGCCGGGGGGGCAGGTGGAACAGGCCGCCTCACCGGTGCGCTCGACCTGGGACGCACGGCAGGAGATTCTGAACCACCTTCGGCAACTGAATCACTTTGCGCAGCCCTGGGATATCCATTTTATTGCTGGCGGTTTCCGTCCATTTGGCGCTTTCGACGACGTGGAGTGGCTTGGCAAGCCCCGCTATGGCGTCATGCGGAAATATTTGCCGACGCGCGGGACGCTGGGCGTCGAGATGATGAAGCGCACGGCGACGATTCAAATGAACTTCGACTTCTCCGACGAAGCCAATGCTTTTGCTCGATTTCGCACGGCGATGGGGGTGGCCCCGATTGTGACGGCGATGGCAGCGGCGTCACCGCTTTCCGAGGGCAAACCCAACGGCTTTAAATCCTACCGAGCGAAGATTTGGACCGATACAGATCCAGACCGCTGCGGGGTGCCGGCATTTTCGTTTTCGACCGACAACTTCTACGAGGATTATGCCGATTGGGTGCTGGACGTTCCGGTATTTTTCATCGAGCGGGACGGGGCGCTTTTGCCGGCCAACGGGATGAGTTTCCGCCGCTTCATGGCGGAGGGGTTGCAAGGCCACACCGCCACCGCCGCCGACTGGCAGCTGCATCTGTCCACTGTTTTTCCGGAGGTTCGGTTGAAGCACACGTTGGAGGTGCGAGGTGCGGATGCTGCGCCACTGCCGACGGCTTTTGGTGTGGCGGCCGTCTGCCGTGGCATCGCTGATGATGCGGAGGCCTGTGCTGCCGCCTGGAATCTGGTGAAGGATATTTCGATTGCAGAGCGGCTGGACGCGCGCGATCCGGTCGCGCATCTGGCCTTGCAGGCGAACCTGGGTCGACACGCGGTGCAGTCGCTGGCGGTAGAATTGGTGGCCATCGCGCGACACGGTTTGTCCCGATTGCCCGGAGGCGCCGAAGACATTGGATTGCTTGAACCGCTTGCCGCGGATGTTCGGGAAGGGCGGTGTCCGGCGGATCGAATGCTGGAGGATTTTGCTGATTGCAACGGGGATCCGGCCGCGCTTGTGAAACGTTGGCTACTTCGTGAGCAATGAAGCGTGGTTGCCGTGCGCAGTTCCGGGAGTTGTGGTAAAGCCCTGCCCCTCGACATAACGGAGCCGTGGCCAAGTGGTAAGGCAAGGGTCTGCAAAACCCTCATTCCCCGGTTCAAATCCGGGCGGCTCCTCAAAATCCCGGGCTTCTTCCTCGTCATGGCGGGGAATGAAGTCCGATTTTTTGTGCGGTCCCTCGGCGGACTTTAGATGGTTTCGAGGCTTGCGGCCTTCGGGGTGGGCGGGGCGCTCGGGGCGCCGGTCCGCAGATAGCGTGATGCCATCTCGAACTCGAAGAAGGACATCATCTTGGTCTGGATAACCTGGGTCCAAAGGGCGTGGGCAGCGTCCTCCTTGCCCTCGCCGAGCAAGCGCATCGCCTGGTAAAAATAGAGTTCGGCCTTGCGTCCCGTCGTGTTGGCGACGGCAGCAAGCGCCTCGTAAGTCAGCTGTCCGGTGGCGTAACGGGCGAGTAAAACGTACCACGCAGTTGCCCGCAGCGGACGCAGGTGCAGCTTGCGGGTGGCCAGGGTCTTGAGATAGGCGTCGGCGGCCGGTTCCGGGGGCCGACCGATCCGGCGCGACAGATCTTGAATCCACAACGACGCGTAGACCTTCACGTATTCAGAAACGGTTTGCGCCGGTCGCGACATCAGCACGCGGTAGATGTCGATGGCGGCGTCAATTTCGCCACGTTGCACCAGGAACGCCAGGGGATCGATGTAACTTTGATCCCGATCCTCTGCGATGGAAAGGGATTCCGAGAACTTCTCAATGCCTTCTTCACGACGGCCAAGCAGGTAATACAGTTTGCCCATCTCGACGAGCGCCTCGGAGGTGGCGTTGCGGTTGCGGCGTCGCATGTGTTCAACCATGAGCCGCTCCCAGCCGCGGGCAGCCAGTTGATAGACCTCGGTAGCCTCTTCCGGTCGGCCGCCCAGATCGTAAGCGACGCCGAGCAGCGCGGCCATCTTGGAGTGGCTTTCGACGAAGCCAATGGTCTCGTTAGAGCTCTCCGATTTGTGCTTAGCCACAGCGTCGCGCAAAAAGGAAATGGCGCGGGGGACGTCGCCGCTTTTCTGAAGGATGGTGCCAAGTTGTAATACGATTTCTTCGCTGGCATCGGCATCCTTTGCAGCCGTCTGGTAAATGGGAAGCGCGCGATCAACAAGTCCCGCATCAACGAAGTTCTTGGCGAGTTCAAGGTCCACGTTGCGGTCAGAAAGCCAGTCGGCCTTGTCTCCGAAACGGCCTCGCGCCTCACCCAGACGACGGCGCAAGGACTCCGCGTGGGCGACCATCGGATCCATGTTTTCAGGATCCATGTGGACACGCAGAAGGCCAAAGCCAAGTTCGACAATCTCCCTCGACAGGGATTCTTCGGCCGCTTTTTCCGGCTTGGTTTGTTGCATCAACGATTCGGCTTCTTCGAGCAATCGAAAGCCCAACAACGGGGCGCCAACCAAACGTGCAATTCGAGACGTGAGCACCAGCAGCTCGATGTGTTGCGGATGAAACGCAAGGCCGAGGTTCATCACCCGAAAGGCGGCTGCAGCATCCACGCGATCGGTCGAGGTGCCACCTAGGCTCTCGGCCTTGGGCAAGAATCGGCGCGCGATGGCAAGGTATGCATCGGCAGACATTTTTTCCGGGCTCGACAGTGGGGCCAGCAATGCACGCAACGCTGCATCGTCACCGGGTTTGCCCTCAAGGTTTTGCAGCGTTCGATAGGCGAGTTCGGGGCGTTGTGCACGAAGATAGATCGCGGCAAGACTCACCGCGGTGGTTGGCACCCCGTCGGCCTGAGCGAGCAGGTCGCCGTCGATCGAGTTTTCATCGCCGACGGGTGCACCGCCTGAGATGCCGCCGACAGCGGGACGTCGGACCAGACGGGAGAGCTGCTGCTGTCGGTCGACGTGCGCGGTGGCGAGGCGCTCGACGATCTCGGGGGGCGCCCAGTGATCCGCTATCGATTCCAGCAACCCGCGTCCCGAAGAGGGCGTCCGCCCGTCGGATTCGCCGCCCGTCAGGCGTCGTCCCTGTTCCACCCAGTTGATGAGTGTGTCGAGTTCCGCGTTCCAGCGCGCCCGATCGGGATCGAGGTGTATCAACACTCCGACGGCAAGGGCGGAAGCCTCCTCGTTGCCTCGCGGGCCAAAGACGCTCTGGACCAGCAGGGCGGCATGATGCAGCAGTTTTCGTTCGGCCTCGGGGATGCGCGCGCTTTCGTTGCCGTCTTTTTCCGCCCACAATTCACGCGGCACATACAGATCGAGTGCATCACGGAACGAGGTCAACAATTGGTCGGCGAGATCAACGCCCGCGAGGCTGCCCTGGGTGAGTTCGGCGAGATCGAGTCTCGCGGCCCCGCCTAAAAGGTAGGTAAGTAGCTTGCTTCGTAGGATTGCGCGATCGGGAGAGCCTTCGGGAAGCGCCTGAAAAACGAGGCGCGCGTGAAGGTAATCTTCCTCGAAATGGGGTTGACCAATCCCGCGGGCTTCGTTGGCCAGGCGAAGCGCGGATGCACTTTCAGGCTGACTCGGCTTGGCAGGCTGATGCGCGCAGTCCGTCGCCGAGGCGGTGACGAGCGCCGCGAGGATGGCCACGCGTGCGCGGTGCCCTCCGGTCGAACGGGGAAGTTGCGCGCTTGGCCCTCTCTGGTTCACCATCGTCCCGGAGTTTACCCCATTCACGCGTCCACTTCTCCCACTGCGTCGTCATCTTTACCGGGGAATTTTCGCGCGGCTTCGGTGCCGCTCATTTTGGGGCATAGGGGCGCCTCGGCCCATGCACCCGAAAACAGTCTGCCTGCGTTCGAGCGGGCGATGAAGGACGGGGCAGACGGCGTCGAATTCGACGTTCGCCTGTCCCGGGACGGTTCAGTGGTGGTGTTTCACGACTCGGATCTTTTGCGTCTTGCGGGTCGGCCCGACCGGATCGACGCACTCGATGCTGCGGCGATTCGGGCAATTCGCCTGACATCGGGTGTAGGGATCCCGACCTTGTCTGAGGTGTTGCAGGTGGTGGCGGCGTCGCGCCTCATCAACGTTGAGGTCAAAGTCGACCGCGCTTTCGACCCGCGCCTTCCGGCGTTCTGCAAACGCATCGCCGAGGATATCGAGAAGGCAGGTGTCGGCGAGCGGGTGATCGTTTCCTCCTTCAGTCAAAGCGCCGTGTCGGTTTGGCGGCGGACCCGACCGAATATCCGTATGGGATTTCTCTTCGAGCCCGAGCAAGGAAAATGGATATCCCAATTGCTCGTGCGCTGGCTCGGTCCTGATGCTGTCCATCCGCACCACAGCCGTTGCACGCCGTCGGCTGTGGCGGCATGGAAAAAACAGGGCAAGGGCATCAACGTCTGGACCGTCGACGATCCGGAACGGGTGCGCAGCCTTGCAGCGTTGGGTGTCGACGCCATCATCAGCAACGATCCGGCTGCCGCCCGCCGGGCCCTTGAAGATCAATAGCTGTCGTAGGGGACAACGTCGATTGCACCGTCGGCTATCCCGGATGCCAGCAGCAACGGTTTGAGCGTCGAGGCGGTGGCGACGAGTGTAATAGCCAGATTCTCGGGATCGAGATGCGCAGCGATGGCCCGGGTCACATCGGCGTCGGTTTGTGCGGCAATGCGGGTCGAGAATGATTCCAGATGAAAGATGGGCAATCCCGCGAGTTCGCTCAGGATTCGTGTTGCGATTCGTGAACCCTGATCGTCCATGCCCGAAGCGTTACTTCCGACGAGATGCTGGCGAAACAGTGCCACTCGATTGGACGGCAAGCCTTTGCTTTTGAGCTCCGAATAAAGGCGTAGGACGAGGCGCAGCGTCTGCACCGCATTCACCTCGCTGGTCGAAAGCGATCCGCGAATGGGACCCGGCAAAACACGCATCGACAAAGACATGCTCGCGCCGTAGGAGAGCCCCCGCTTGACCCGAATCTCCTGCATCAAGGTCGCGTTCATCGCGCCGCCACCGAAAGCGTCGAGCGCGATCTGAAGGGCGGGGCGGTCCGGATGAGAGGCTGGCAAGCCGTGATGACCCCAGATCATCTGAACCTGTTTACGGTCGGGCTTGTCGACGATCTGGATGCGCCAGCCGCTCGGCTTTTCCATTGCTCCCGCAGCCAAAGTCTGTTTTTTGCCGACGGGCAGAGAGCCAAAGTGTTTGGCCAGCAATGCCGGAAATGTGGTCGCGTCGACGGCTCCCGCGCCGGCAAAGATAATGTTCGCTCCAGAAAATTGCGCTCGGTAGTGCGACCGCAGTTGCTCAACGTCGAGGCCGGCCAAAGTTTTCTCGGTGCCGTCGATGGCACGACCGTAACCGTGTTTGCCGTACAGTCTGTGTGCGAAGAAACGCTCGCCAACCACGCGATCGTCATTGCGATTTTCGTCTATTTCGGCGAGCACCTCGCGACGGGTTCTTTGTACTTCGTCGTTCGCGAAGTCGGGTCGCAGCACGATGTCGGCCACGAGTCCAAGGTAGGCGTCAAGTTTGTCGGCGAGGACACGGCCCGTGAGTGCCACCGAATCGTTGTTGGTGATGACATCAAGCGAGGCGCCCATATGATCGAGGGCCAGATCGATTTCTGCGCGACGTTTTCCCGCGGCGCCGTGGCGCGCGACCTCGGCGGCAAAGTTCGACAACCCATCCTTGCCGCGCGGATCCCTTGCCGAGCCCGAGCGGGTGGACAGTGCGAAATCGACCAGTTCGGTTCCTGCCACGGGATCCATGAGGACCGTCGATCGCGAAGGTCCGTCAAGCCGAACCGCCAGCGTCTGTGCTTCGTTTGCTCGGGTCACGTCAGGACTCCAAAAAACGGTGATGAGAAGCGGAACGAAAAAAGAGCGGCGCAATGGAAATGGTTTGTTTTCACGGTTCGTCATCGGAGGCACTCATTTGGGCGCCGGGTAGCGGGTGGGTGATTGCGACGATGTGCGGGTGGTGCACCAGATGGCTGCGGGCAAGCCGCGAAATGTCGGAGGCAGTGACCTTGTTGTAGGCTTCGTTGCGGCCGAAAAGGTTTCGGTAGTCGCCCGTTCCGATCTCGAAATAGCCAAGCTGTTCGGCACGACCCTGGCTTGAGGTGAGGCCGGCCCAGAACCCAGTGCGAATGCGGTTGCGGGCGCCTTCAAGTTCCTCGGGCGAGGGTTCGGTTTCGGAAAGCGTTTTGCACGCCGAAAATACGGCTTTTTCCGCATCGCTGCTCGCGCGCGCGCGCCGCATCTGAACCCACAATAGATAGAGACCCGGATCGCGGGTGGACCCGACCTGCCCGTTGACCGAGGAGGCCATCTCGGATTGCACAACCAGTTCGTGGTGCAAACGGGCCGACGGGCCCCCGGTCAGCAATTCGTTCAGCAACTCAAAGGCGGGTCTGTCGGGGTCTCCCATGCTGGGTGCGGCGAAGGCAAACGCAACACGGTCGGCAGGAACGGGCCCTTCGATTTCGATCCGGGCATCGGCGACCGGGGCGACTTCCGTCGGGGCGAGGTTCTTTGGCGTTGGCGCGGGCGGAATGCCCCCATAATGTTCGACAATGGCGGCGAGGACCGTCTCCATGTCGAAACGGCCCGTGACAATCACGACTGCGTTGTTCGGAGCGTAATACGTTTTGTAAAACGCCAGTGCCTTTTTCGGTGTAACGGCCTTGATGTCTTCCATGCGACCGATGACCGGCCACCGGTAGGGGTGTTTGTCGTAGGCCCTGTCCAGAATTCGCTCGTGCAGCGTCCCGTCCACATCGTCCTCGACTGTCTGCAGGCGTTCCTCGCTCACGACCTCGCGCTCGGTCTCCACCTGTTTTTTCGACAACGCCAGGTTCACCATCCGATCGGATTCGAGGGTGATGGCCAGCGGCAGTTCATGCGGGGGCATCACATTGACGTAGGCGGTGAAGTCGTTGTCCGTCATGGCGTTGATTTCTGCTCCGATGGCATCCATGCGCTGGTCGAACTCGCCCTCGGATTGCGATTTGGTTTGCGTGAACATGAGGTGCTCAAACAGATGCGCAAGGCCTGTTTGACCGGCTGCCGCGTTTTCGTCGCGCGAACCCACGCGGTACCAGGTCATGTAACAGGCGGCGTGGGCAAGGGGATCCGGTCCCAGTATGACTTCGAGGCCATTGCCAAGACGCCAGCGTGACAGCCGCATTGCACCGAACTCGAAATCGTGGAGGTGATCTAGAGCCTTGGGATTGATTGTGGTGGTGGGCATGGTCGTCGTCGGAACACATGAAAGGGAAAGGGAAAAGGATGAAAGAAGGGTAAAGATCAAGACACGATGGTGGAGCATGTTCAAAAATGGGTCGTGACGCCCATCCCGAAAACATGGCGCATTTCGCGGTAGCTGCCGGCCGCCGTTGGCCGAGCGCCACCGCGTGCTGCGTTTGCGCACGAGGGCAACCGGAGATCGCGGCCATTGTCCACGCAGGCGACGGCATCTGCGGGGGAAAAGCCCGAGCCGTCGGATTTGACCGTCGGGATAATGGCGAGCGCATAGCCAGCCGAGAGCGTGATCCAGTACCAACGAACGGTAGCGGCGATGCGGGGCTCGAAAGACAGCCCATCGATGGCACCCGGATTGACCTGTTCGGTTGGCACCGCGGCCGTCGTCACACGCAGCCCGGCGCCAAGCCTGATTGATTCCTTCGGTTTCCACACAAGCATTCCGCGGGTATCGACCTGATCGCGGAAGCCGCGGCGAATGACGAACCGATCGTCGATGCTGCGTGCGTTCAGATCAATGTTTGCCGGCGCCACCACCCGAATCGAGAGATGATCGTGCGCGGAAAATCGCATCAGTCGCACAGCCGCATCGATGGCGAAACGCGAATTCAATATCCACGATCCACCCACCGTGATCACATCGGGTAGGCGGTATTGCAAACTGCCTGTGATACAGTTTATGCCGGTAGGACATATGGCCGGGGTGCTGTCGCGTGACGCCGCATCGATTCGGCTGCTTGCTAGCGGCACCACGATGCCGCCGCGGTCGTTCCCGATGGGACGGCTGTTGTACGAAACGCCGAGTCCGAAACGATCCCACTGATAATGGATCCCACCTGCCAGGGTCAGCGTGGGCGAGTTGCTGAATACACCGCCGCCGCTGAGGTCGTAACGAGCGGCCGCACCCGGATTTTCCGTCCCGCAGGGCTGGCCGTTACACAAAGCTTGCAAGCCTGCGCTGCCCATCGAGAGCGCCGTGTCCTGATCGAAGGCTAGCTTTGCGGCCGAGAACAAGAACCCGGGCGCAACGCCGACGCGCAATCGCCTGTTCACACGGATGGCGAGAGCGGGCACGAGGGCGAAATTTTGCAACTCGGCCGAGCGCATGTGGAATCGTGTCACGGCGCCTGCATCGGAGAAGCTGATCTGCTGGTACGAGGGGGTGTAAGCCGCGATGGCCAGGTTGAAGCGTCCCCCCACGTTGACCGCGAAGCCCGCGAAAAATCCGGGCCCCGGTGGCCACGAAAGTGGCGCGGTGTCGCCCTTGCCGGTGACGCTCGGGAACGGGGTTCCGCCTGAGGACGGAACGCCTGTCGCCGGATCGATAGCCCCCCGGGCCACCGTGCTGCGGGCCATCGTGAAGTCCACGCCGAGGCGGAGTTGATTGCCCTCGATCAACGAGATCGCCGCGGGATTCCAGTGGACCGCTGCCAAATCGCCCGTCGTGGGTCCGGAAAAACCAACAC
>JAYUPZ010000154.1:0-9657 GCA_043759805.1 Myxococcales bacterium
CTACGATTTCGCGGAAGAAACGGATGGTGTCGTGGTCATCCTGCGCAAGCGAAAATAAAGGGATGCGCGGGTTTTCACGACGACTTTCCTTGCCTTGACGAAGCCTTGCGAAAGGGGCATCGTCGGCACAATGAAAGGCACCAGAAACGCCGGGTTGTTGTTCTCCTTGGCTTGCCTCACCGGTTGCGGCGAAAACTCGGAGCCGACCGAAATGACGTGTGGCGATAGCGACGACGGCGAGCTTGGCACCAACAACGAGCTTGCGACAAGCCCGCAGGTCAAGTTTGGCCAGACCGTGCGCGGTTGCGTGGACGGACAGGGCGACAAAGATTTTTACTACTTCACAGCTGGCAGCAACAAGGCCGGGGGCTTCGTTACCGCAGAGCTGATGAACAAGGGCACCTCCAGAGTCCAGCTCTCGTTCTACGTGGTCGAGGGCACCGGTTTAATTCGCACCTTTGAGTCGGTAGCGATGGAGGGCCTGACGGGATATCTTGCTGTAATTCCCGGTGTGCAATACGGCGTGCGCGTTTCGCACAACCTCGCCACCGACTTTCCTTCGGGCGGCTACGGTTATGAGTTGAGACTTAAGCACACCGATATTGAAGATCGCCACGAACCCAACGATTTTGAGGCATCGCCCGCTTCCATCGGGAAAAACAGCCAGATCAAGGCGCGCATGTTTGCGGGTCACGAAGTCCCGCCCGTACCACGGACGATGATTGATTCACCTTCACCGGTGGACTACGACGACTGGTACAAAGTAAAATTGAACGCGGGCACTGTGGGTGTTGCGGTTTCATCCGTTCCCAAAAACGTTGCGATACGAATCGAACTCAAGGACGGCAAGGGCAACGAACTTGCTTGTTCAGTGGGTTCTTGCATTGGCATGACCGGAATGGATTTGGTGGTCGAGCCAATTCCCGTGGCCGGGGGGGATCACCTGTTGCGTGTCACGCGGATCGGGCATGCCGAGGTCGAGGCTGCCGCCATTGGAAAGGTGCCGCCGGTTCATTTCACCGATGACTATGTGGTCGAAGTTCGGCAAGAATAGCTTCATGTCATCCAATACCCCCCGCGTCTCCTGGGACGAGTACTTCATGAACATCGCTGCCGTGGCCGCGTCGCGCTCGACCTGTCCGCGCAAATATGTCGGTGCGGTCATCGTGCGGGATCGAACCTTGCTTTCGACGGGATACAACGGATCGATTCGAAAGATGCCGCACTGCTCGGAAGCGGGGCATATGATGGAGAACGATCACTGTGTCGCAACCATCCATGCCGAGGCGAACGCCATTATTCAGGCGGCGAAGAACGGCGTGTCCATAGATGGCTCGACGATCTACGTCACGGCCAGCCCGTGCTGGAACTGCTTCAAAACCATTGCAAACGCGGGTATTCGGCGGATCGTGTATGGCGAATTCTATCGGGACGAACGGATCTTCGAGGTTGCTGGGCAGCTTGAGATCGAGCTTCAACATCTTCCCCCGACGATTCCCGCCCCGACGCCCGAGCCACGCAGTTAGCGACGCTTCGCGCGATCTTCGCTTCAGTAATAGACGCGTCGGGCCGATGGGTTGTGCGTGAGAGGGCTCAAACCTGGCCAGGAAGCCGATTTCGAGTCGGCGACGCCGACCTCTGTCGGTGAGGGTTTTGACAACGAAGCAACGAAACCTCATGCCTCCTCGATAGGCGTTTCTCGCGAACGGGTGATTCACCTGAGCACGCGCTGTGCGACCGAGGCAGAGTTTGTTGAACGGTTTGCCGCCTTCACGACGAACAACGTGTTGACGATGCCTGGCCGCTTCGACCTTCCGCCCGATGCCACTGCACGATTCGTCATTGCACTGGCCAGTAGGCAGCCCGTACTCGAAGGCCGCTGCCGCGTCCTGGCTCCGCCGGGAGGTACACCCGACACCAAGGTCCGGATCGAGTTCGTGGAGCTGGGTGTGCGCAGCCAGGCCGTTCACGAGAAGCTCATCCGAGCAGCCTCGTTGCTGAAACCGAAAACCGCCCAACCGCCCCCCCTCTTACCTCCAAAAGCACCGCCACCCTTGCACGCGAGGACGACGCCTGCGAACAAGGCTCCGCCTCTCGCGCCCGTTTCACCGGTAGCAACCGACACTGTTGCTCCGCCATCGGGAAGGGCACCCGGGGCCGAGTACCAGCTTCCGGCCAATCCGTTTGGAAAGGTCGATTCGGAGGCCCTCGAATCGTTCGTGGAATGCACCATTTTTGAGGAGGAGGGATCGCCCCCGCCGCGCACCGAATTTACGGAGAACGGACCGACCGCGGTAGACCGAATCAAGGTTTCCCAAAACGGTGAGGAGGCCTTTCTAAATGGCTCAGTCGAGGGGCAGCAAACACCTGTCGTTCGAACTCGAAAGAATCTCGCGCAACAGGCCGCGGAGATCATTGATGAACTCGCGGCGAAGGATCCAGAGCGAACCACGGCCAAGTTTGGCAGCGACCTGTTGGCCTCTGCGTTTGCCGAAGGAATGACAACGTCGGCGCGGTCCGCAAAAGCGGAAACTCAGCCTGCGGCAGCGGCAATGCCCGTGATGGCGATGCCGGCCGATCCAACCGATCTGATTGCAACACAACAGCCTGTTTACGGGCGGCACGGTCCGAAACGGCTGCCGATCATCACCTTCGGCGCGGGGCTACTCCTCGGCGCTGTCCTGGGATTCGTATTACGCGGCGGAAGCCCCGAATCCGTCGACCACGTCGCAACCCGTGTGGGAGCCATGGCCCCGCATCCGCCCGCTGCATCGGTGGCGCTGGCTCCGGCTGCTGAGCCGGTACCTCCTGCTGCTCCCGAAACTGCAGCGGCGGCTAGGACGTCCGCAAAGGCGGAGGAGTCACAGATCCCCCTGCCTTCACCGGGACCCTGCCTGGTGGACATCACGACCAACCCACCGGGCGCCGTCGTCAGCTGGAACAACAAGTTTCTGGGTACGAGCCCTTTGACGGGGAAGGCCGTTCCTTGTGGTTCAGCCAGGGTCAGATTGCGCAAGGGGAAGTTTCGACTGGTGGCACTCGATGTCAATGTCGTTCCGGATACGACGTTCCGTGTCGAACACGATTTGCGTGCACCACTTGTGCGTCTGCAGATCACGAGCGTACCGACGGGAAGCATCGTGCAGCTCAACCGACGCAAGATGGGTGCCACGCCGCGGACGCTATTCGTTCCGATGAAAGTAGCTACGATGGTGCGCGTGATGCGGCCCGGGCACGAGCCTTGGCTGCGCAGGGTTGTACCCGCCGCAGCTATCACCAAGGTTCATGCGGCTCTTGTGTTAATCGCGAAGGCCCCTAAATCAGCGGCAATCAGGCGTTAGAACCTGACATCGAAACGATCGGCCGTCAGCGATAAATCGTGACATTGGCGCGGGTATCGTGACGAACCCGCAACACCCCGCCCTTGCCGATCGGCTCCCAGGTCCAGCCTTCGGCGTCCAGCGTCTGGCGTTCTGAAAGCACAAGGTCTTCACCGGATCCCGCCACGACTCGCGTCGGCTTCCCAACCATCCGTATCACTTCACTCGACGACCTCTCGAATGTCGTATAGCGCAGCACCACCTTGTCTTTCCCCGGCTTCCGCGCCGGCTCCCAGTACCGTCCGTTGTCCGCGTCACGCTGTACGACGGTTGCAACACCTGTGCAACGCAAGAGGCTGTCCTTGTTGTCCGGCGCTAGTTCCGGCGCGGCGGCCATGGCACGCAAGTAGTGGCGGATGTAATCGCCGTAGCCATCCGTGAGCCAAACCTCGTCGTGGTAGTATTTGTTTTTGCCGTCCTTGTCGACCATGTAAGTCGCCCAGTTCAGCTGTGCAATCGCCATGGCCTTGCGGCTGGAATCGCCAGTCAACTCGGCGAAGCGTAGCTCGGCTGCCGCCTGCCGCGAAGTGTGGCTGTTGCCAGGAACCGCGTAGGCCGTCTGCTCGTTGATGGCGATCACGCCATATTTTTCCCAGCTGTGATTGCCAAGTTTTTCGCCGACCCAGTCGAGGATACGTCGCACGTCGGATTGCCAGTTTGGAAAATGCTCTCGGTGCTCCATGATCCACTGCGCCCAGGTGACGGCGTTGATCTGGGTGTCTGACCAGCGGTCAACGTCTTCAAAAAATGGACCCCACTTATTGGTCTTCATCGGGAAGGACTTCATCCAGGCGAGAACCGTTTTGAAAGCTTTTTCGTAAGCGGATACATTGCCTTTCTTCATCCGGATCAACTCCGAAAATAAGTCGAGTGCGCCAGCCCAGTTCGTGGTGTATTCCGATGCAACAGGCGCTTTGGTATCCGGATTGACGATCGTCCCCGCCTTTCCGGAGACAGCATGGACCTTGAACGGCCACGGAGAATGATCGTTGTCCCCGGCTCTCAATCGAGCAACCAGCGTGTCAGCGATCCGGGACGCGGCATCCAGGTAGACACTCGAATCAAAGGATCGGTATTGCACAAGTTTGTACAGATCAACCAGATCGGCTCCGAACGATGCCGCCTTGTCGGGTTGTGTGTATCCCGGGCCGATCACCATGTCTCCATCGTAGCGACCCGAATAAAGCGTTGAGTTGTAGGGGAACGGAATGTTGGGCCAGGTGGCTGTCGGTGGGGAAAGGGCGTGGGCGAGGTAATAGTCGGCAATAAACTGCATGTTGTCGCGAATCTCGTTGTTTTGGTGGAAGCCCTGCGTACCGCCCCGATACGCGAACAGCAGCTTCCACGACGACAGTGCCATGTTGAATTGATCGCCGCCGAGGCCCCGCCTGTCGTTGACGGTTGGCTGCCAGACCTGATGATTCATGTAATACGGAAGACCGTTGGCGTCTCGACGCATGTCGCGCCAGAAGATCCAAAGCGATTCAATGATCTGGTCGTAAGCGCGTCCGAGATTTGGAGACACGGCGGAGGTATTCCAGGGCAAGATGCGGCCATTCTTGTCAACCTGAATCGAGTGGTATTGAAGGACCTCTTTCGTACCACCGGTCGCCGTCGTCCATGCGAGGCTTGCAATGCACACGGTCAGCCAGGTCGAAATAACTCGACGGAAGAAGGTACTCGGAGTCTTTGCGTTTCGCATGACGGCCAATTGTAGGCCGGAGCACCCGATCCGAAGTGGTTTCAGCTTATGGAGGAACCTGACTCAAATATGGAGGATTTTTTCAGTCGACGAGAGACCGTCACATAGAACGCCGGAACTATCAGCAGGCTAAGTCCAGTTGCAAGCAGCATGCCTCCAATGACGGCCACTGCCATCGGGGTTCGGATCTCGGCTCCGGGGCCCCAGCCAAAAGCCGCAGGAACGGCCGCCATGATGGTGGCCGTGGCGGTCATCACGATGGGGCGAAGGCGAATGGGACCAGCCTTTTGCATGGCCTCTCGCGCACTCATCGTCACACCAAGTGCGGCGGCCTCGGAACGCACCTGATTTGCGTAATCGACCAGGATAATCGAGTTCTTTTTGACGATGCCCATTAACAACAGAAGGCCAATCATTGAGAACAGATTCAGAGTGCTTCCGACAACCGTGAGCGCAAGCAATGCGCCCGCGACAGACAGCGGCAAGATCGTCAATACGGTGAGGGGGTGAATGAGGCTGTTGAACTGACCGGCGAGGACCATGTACGCAACCACGATTCCGAGCATCAAGGCGAATAGAAGCGAGCGCATCGAATCGGCAAACAACGTGCTCGCTCCGCCCGCAACCACGCGATATCCCATCGGCAAACCCACTTTCAACTTCTCGACGATCTTCAGCACCTCGTTTTGCGTATGCCCTGCGGCGACGTTGCCAAAGACCGAAATTGCCCGCTCCCGATCAATCCGTGTCACCGCTTGCAGGGCTGGGCGTTCTTCTTGATTGATGACGGTCGATAAGGGAATGAGGGAACCGTTTGAGTGGCGGACGCGCAAGCGGCCCACGTCCTCGGGACGCGCACGCTGATCGGCGAGCAACCGAACGCGCACGTCCACCCGGCGACCACCCGTCGAGAACTTGCCTGCGCGCACGCCTCCCACGAGGGCGTTGATCGAGGTGGCCACGTCCTGGATGGATACACCCATGTCGCCGGCGCGGGTGCGATTCGGCAAGATTTGTAGTTCGGGCATGCCCAGCTTGTAGTCCGAATCGAGATCCGCAACCGCACCACTTTCGGTGAGTTGATCGCGAAGCTTTTCGCTTAGATTCACGAGCTCGTCTGCGTTCGGTCCCCGTACCGAAAGATCGACGGGATAGCTCCGGCGTGTGGAGAAGCCGCGCTGGGACTGGTCTTGAACAAAGATGCGCAAGCCCGGAACGATGGCGAGATCCCTGCGCAAGCCCTTGGTTATCGTTTCCGCATCGGGACGTTGTGATCGAGGCGTGAGCGTGAGGAACATCATGCCCCCGTTGAGTTGACTACCGTTGAAGCCACCCACAACCGTGTAGTTGCGCGCGATTTCAGGCCGCTTGTTGATGATGGCCTCGGCTTGTCGGATGATGGCATCGGTTTCCGCAAGGTCGGAGCCGAGTTCGGTCTGGAAACGCACAATCAATCGACCCTGATCTTGCTGCGGAACCAGCTCGCTTGGAAGCGAACGGAATAGTGCCCATGCACCGACAAGAATAAAGACGGCCCCGACCAGTACAAGTCGGGAACGCGCCATGCCGGTTCGCAAGAGGCGAGCGTAGATCCGCTCAAAGATTGCGAATGTGCCATGTGCGGAGGGCTCGGGCGGTGCGTGGCCCAGGCGTGCACGTTTGGCTTCGAGTTTGGCGAGCAATTGAGCTGCGCGGGCGGGAGCGAGGGTGATGGCTTCGATGTAGGACAGAAGAACCGCAACACAAAAAGTGATCCCGAATTCCAGGAAAAAATAGCCGATGACGCCTTCCATGAAAACCACCGGGATAAAGATGGCGACCACGGCAAGCGTGGCAGCCAGCGCGGCGAATTTGATCTCCGCTGTTCCCTCACGCGCGGCCGCAAAACCAGATTTTCCAAGATCACTGTGTCGGTGAATGTTCTCAAGCACCATGATCGCATCGTCGACCACGATACCGACGGCAAGCGCCAGCGCCAGCAACGTGAACGTATTGAGGGTGAAACCGAGAAAGTAGATCACCGCCACGGTACCGAGCAGTGACATCGGAATGGCCATGATGACGTTCAGGGCCGTCGACAACGATCCGAGGAATAGCCAGCAAACGAGCGCAGTCAAACCAACCGCGAGCAACAACTCGAATTCGAGTTCTTCAACGGACTCCTCCACATAGATCGTAGAGTCGAAATTAATGCCGAACTCCATGCCTGGGGGCAGGCTCTTGCGAATCTCGTCAACCCGACTGCGAACAGCACGCGCCACGGCAACGGCGTTTGAACCGCGCTGTTTTCGAATACCAAGTCCCTGGGCAGGCTCACCGTTGACGCGCGACAAACGTCGCACATCCTCGAAGCCATCTTCGACGAGCGCCACGTCTTCAAGATGTACGGGAAGCCCCTTGACTTCCCGTATGACGAGCTTGCGCAGGGACTGTAAATCGAGCGCTTCTCCCATCACCCTCACACCGATTTCACGTCCCTCGGCCTCGATGAAGCCGGCCGGTATTTCGACGTGTTGCCTTTGCAGGGCACCGATGACATCGGAGACAGTCAGATCTCGGGAATCCAGTTTATGGGCGTCGATCCAGATGCGAACGTTGCGCTCGGCGGCGCCACCGAACATCACCTCGCCGACGCCCGAAATGGTTTGCAGCTTCTCCTTTACGGAATAGCGAGCGGTGTCTGCCAGCACCTGCGGCGAGAAAGGTCCGGAGAGGGCGACCCACATGATGGGGTTGTCATCCGGATTGCTCTTGCTGACGATGGGCGCATCCATGTCGCGAGGCAGCCGTTGTTGCGCCTGCGAGATCCGCGTCTGGACATCCTGTACGGCCGCGTCGATATCGCGCTTGAGATCAAGTTCAAGTGTGATGGTGGCGGCCCCCTGCCGGGCCGTGGACGCGAGCGTGTGAATGCCCTGAACCTGCGAGAGCGCTTCTTCGACGATCTCGACGATGCCGGTTTCCATGGCCTCGGGGGCGGCACCCTCCCACATGAGGTTCACCGAGATGACCGGGTGATCGACGTCCGGAAACTGGCTGACCCCGATTCGTGTTGCGGATACCGCACCGAAGATGACGGTGGCCGCCATCAACATCCAGGCAAGGATGGGACGGCGAATGCAAATCTCAGTAAGATTCATGGCGCAGCCGGGGCAGCGGAAGGTGTGCCCGAAATCGAAAGCGAGTCACCCTTGGCCTCCGTGATCACGACGGGAACACCTTCACGCAAGGCCTCGGCACCACGAACCACGAGTTGATCGTCAACGGAGAGTCCGGCACGGACCTCAACCCGCCCATCGCCCGTGCGCAAGCCGAGTTGCAACACCCGCAGCGAAGCGCGGCCGTCCTTCACGATATAAGCGACAAAACCCTGAGCCCCGGGGCGAATCGCCGTTTCCGGAACAACCGGAGAGGTGCGGCTTTCGCCAAGCGGAACGGTCACCTCGGCAAAGGCGCCCGGACGAGGCCCTTCATCACCTTTTACCAAATTCGCGCGGGATTTCGGCAACGACTCGACCTCGGCGGTGATGGTCACCATTCGGGTTTCGGCGTCGGCAGCGGCTGAAACGTGAGTAATCTTTGCGTAATACGAATTCTCGGATTCTTGCACTGCGAACTCGACCCGCCGACCCCGCGAAACATGACGGGCTTCGGAAGGTGGAATTGCGAATCGCAACAGGAGGGGATCCCGCTGCACCAGTGTTGCAAGCACGATGCCGGGCTGAACATATTGGCCCGTTTGCGCGCTTCGCGTCTCGATGACGCCGGCAACTGGCGCCCGGACATACGCGTCGCGCAACGCGAGTTCGGACTGGGCAAGCGCGGCAACGGCGGCAGCAACATCGGCATCCGTACTACGTAATCGCGTACGCCAGGTGGCGACTTCTTCACCGGGAATGAGCCCCGGGTTTTTCACAACCGCCGATTCACGGCGCGAAAGACCCGCCTCTGCATCGGCCTTGCTGGCGTGTGACTTTTCGACCGCTGCCCGTGCGGCATCAGCGGCCAGCCGATATCGCAACGGCTCGATCGTCGCCATGATCTGTCCTGCCCTTATCCGGTCGCCTTCACGGAAACTCACGCGTTCGAGCACACCGGCGACACGGGACGTCACCTGAACCCGCTCGAATGCCTCGACCGTGCCCACGCCCTTGATTACAAAGGGAACGGCTTCGCTGCGCACGGATTCGATTGCCACCGGAAAAACAGCCGGTTTTCGCGCGCCCGGTCCCATTCCCGGTTCTGCCTTTCCCTTCGGTTTGCACGCACAAACGCCACAGACCGCGAGAAGCAGGAAAATTCGAGGAGAAATGAAACAATGCATTGCGAAGAACCCGGTGAAGCGGCGAGCGTAGTCGATCCCAGGGGGGCCAGAAGTAAATCCCCGGTCAGTCTTTGGGCGCCAAGGCCGCGGTGGGCCGCGTCGAAGAGGGATCGCCTGCGGGAGGGGCCATGCCGTGGGAAGACATCAGATCAAGATACGCAAGGGCCAGGGCGTACCGGTCGCTTGAAGACGACACTTCGGCCTCGAAACGTTGCTGGTTGGCGTCGGCGACCTGGAGAGCGGTCGTCAAG
>JAYUPZ010000155.1:0-4614 GCA_043759805.1 Myxococcales bacterium
CCCAACACCCCCACTCAAAAAGAGATGGAAGCCGTGGTCAATCGCAGCGTGCGCCCGAGCGCCCAACGGAGGCGTGGCTGCGCCTACAGGGCACTCCTCGATGAAACGCCGCTCGCGCAGTTTGGCGACAGAGCCGCTGTCGCGACGATCATGCACGGTTTGCAGGGCGCCCGTTCGCTCGAGATCATGGATCTGGGTTTCGACGACGGACGTGTATGGGAATCGCTCATCGTTCGCCTCGGCCGACTGCCCACCGTTCCGTCGTTGTTCATCGTCGCGATTCGCGACAACGGCACCCATCTAGACGGCGTTCACCGCGACGCTGTTTTCCGATTGAAGGCGGCCGCCGCTGCACACCACGTTCCCCTCGAACTTTTCTTCACCACAATTGCCCCCGTGGACTGGCCCGGACCGCTGGCCAAGCGCGCCCATCGCCTATTCGTAAACGCAGGATTTTCGCTGCACCACATTCCCGACGACGGATTTGACGACGACTCTGCTCGCCAGCAAGTTTTGCGTCGCATTCGCAAGCTGAGCCCAGACTTGCTCTTCGTTTCGGAACCCGACTTTGGACCCTTTGCCGAACGCCGCGCCGGCTTCGGAGAGGCGCAAGATCCCGCGCAGATGGTGGTCGACGCCATCGAGGACATGTCGCCGAGGCCGACCTTTGACGACAAGACGCCCACGCCAATTCAGTCCTACGAATTGATCCTGCGCGGTGAAAAAGTTCCGGGCACGCGGCCCGAAATGGCCGATCGTTTGGAAAATTGGCGCCGCCGCATCGGTCGCGCAAGCTTCTTACCGCTCGACATCACGCCGTTGCGTGGTGCGATTGTGGGCGATATGAAGTTGCCCAGCCGCGCAGTCATCGCCCCCGACGGACGCGCGCTGCGCCTGTGCTGGAAGGGCAAGGCGCTCGTGAATGTCTCGGCGTGGCTTCCGGCATAGGGCTTAAAGTTCAGTACGCGCGCGACACACACCAGCGAACCGCGGCATCGAAAAGCTTCCAGCCGTCTTCTGTCATTGTGATGGCGGTGTCGTCGGCAAGAAAAAAACCGACCCGCCGGGCCGGCGCAACGGTGCCATACATGGCCGCCCCCTGCTCGTAACCAAAGATCGCGGCACGCGCATCGGAATCTGCGGTGGTCGCGAAAACCCGTGCGGTCAAGGCGGGAGCGCCCCACGCCATGGCAAAGGGAGCATGGCTGACCCGTACCACGCCCGATAGCCCGGCAGAGAGTGAATGCGACGGGGAGATATGAACACTGGTTTGGCCTGGGTGACGACTCGTTTCGCCCGATGCGGTCATTCCGAGATCGTCAAAAACCCACACCTCGAAACTCAGGATGGGTACGGCCAAGTCGCGAAGACCGGGGTCAATCAATACAGACTCGACCGTGGACGAAATGATGACCAACAACTTTCCGACAGCATCAGACACAGAAAAACTGTCGTCGCTGAAGACTTTGACCCTCCACCCCTGATCCTCCAATCGGTCGCGAAGGGCAACCTCGGCTTCGTTGAGCGCGTGCAACCCCACGCGTTCGCCCTCGTTTCGACCAAGTCTGCCAGTGACCAGTGCGATTTCGCCCTGAACCGAGTTTGGTACGAACGGGCGATCGATCGCCACGTCAGTCCACTGATCGTCGCCCAGCTTCACGCGCGCCCCATCAACGGAGCGCGAAACTTCAACCGCACCGTGTTCAACTGCAACCCGAACCCTTGTCGAAGACGCCACAATAGAAAGATCGGTGCCTGTGACTCGAATGCTCGCGGCATCCGTCAGAAACGTCGTGGTGATTGAGGACTCGGACCGGGGCGTCACGGTGGCGTGGAGCCATCCTTTTTCGATGACGACGTTTCTGTTGAAAATCCCGCTGGCTGTAGGCGGCGTACTTGCAACAGACCCGATCACCGTCGAGCGACCGAGTTCGATGACTGAACCATCCGCGTATGCCAAGGTTAGTTCTCCGCTGGAATCGGTCGAGATACCGTTGTCATCCGCAAGTGTCATCCCCGTTCGTGCGCGAACACTGATTCCGTCCTTTACAACGGAAACGCGACCCAAAACCCGTTCAATGGTCACCCCGTGTCTCGCGGGCCTCGTTTCGGCCGTCCCTTCTTGCCGTGCAGAGGGGTCGCCTTCCAGGTCGTCCGTCCGATCAAACGCAGGCATGTGATCGGGTGGCCAACCCACGCTCGTCTGATCATCAGAAATGGATCTTGTCGGTGAGGCGTTCACCCACAGGACAAGGGCGATCGCTGCCGCGCATGCGAATCCCGCAGAAAATGCCACCCACGTTGAGCTGGATTTTCGACTTTGCTTTCGTTGCATGTCGAGCGTGCTCAACTTTTGGTCGACACCTATCGCAAATCGCGCGCCATCACTTTCCAACGCCTGTCGGAGCTGGACACTGTCGACAAACCTTTCGCTCTCCTGCGGTGTCGACAGTTCGCGCAACACACGCAGGGTGCCATGCATTCGTCGATCTTCAAGACGTTCGCGCGCGCTCGATGGGTTAGCCGCGAGAAATGCCGCAAGTTGTTCGGAATCCGAGTTCGAGAGAGCTTCACCGTGAACAAACCTCAACCAGGTTTGTTCGGGATTTGATGGTGGGCTCATGGGTTCACCTCCAGCGAAAGCTTGCCGTCAATACAACTTCGCAACGCCTTTCGTATGCGAAACAGTTCGATGCGAATCGCGCCTGCTTCCTTGTGGACTTCCCGTGCAATATCGACGATGGCGCGGCTTTTAAAATAGTGTTCTCCGAGTAACCGCGCGCGATCCGTCGGGAGTCGGCCAATGCAATCCTCCAAAGCTTCCAGTTCAGCGTCCTGTCTCGACAGTGTCGACCCTTCTGACTCGGCGGCATTCAGTTCGATAAGAACCACCCAGTTCGCCGCCGCATTGTTCCCCGAGATGCGAAGTTCTGCGCGAAGGTGATCCAGTATTCGGTGGCGCGCGATCCCAAGCAACCAGACACGAAACGTTGCTTCGCCTCGAAAGCCCGAGACACTTCGGAATGCCGAAATGAACACCTCCTGTGCAATGTCGTCGGCGACGGAACGATCAAAGATGCGAGCACCGATGAAGCTGCGTATGCGCGACTGATGCATACGCACGAGCTCAACAAACGCAGCACGCGATCCGGATTGCGAAGCCTCTATGAGTTTCGATTCCGGATCATTGTCGAAAAATTTCGCGCTTCCCTGCATTGGAGTTGGAAAAAAGATTTCAAAGGCCGCGCAAGGGGCCCGTACACCAGGGTGCATGGCCGAACGTCGTTGCCGTTGAATCGTAAAGCTTGAGGATCGACAACAGCATGTTGCTGTGAAGCAGTTTCTCTTTCGGATCGAACGACAAAAACCTCCCGGTTCTCAAACCAAGAGACCCGCCGCCCGCCAAAACAACGGGAACGTTCTCGGCCGAGTGGGTGTTCCCCTTTCCGAGTTCACTGATGTTCAACACGAGGGTGTTATCAAGCAAGGTCCCTTCTCCCTCGCGAATCTCGCGCATTTTCGTCAGCAAGTATGCGAACTGCTCTTCATGCCAGCGTTTGATCGCGGCAACCCGTTTCCATGATGCCGCGTCGCTGTCACCGGCATGCGTCAGGTTGTGGATCCAATCGTCCGCAATGCCCAGCCACGGGTAGCGCATATCGAACACCGCATCGCCACACTGCAACGTTGCAACCCTGGTCAGATCACATGCGAGAGCCATGACCATGAGATCCATTTGAAGCTTTATCGTCTGAGGAAAGCTCGCTTGCTTTGCAACGTCGAAAAGCGCGCCGGGATCTGGCTTTTTGCAACCCACTGTCGGAGTACCCAGGGCATCGAGACGATTTTCGATTCCGCGTATCGCCGTCAGATGCGAATCCACCTTGTGCTTGTCGTCTCGGCTCACCTGAGTGGCCATGCGTGCGTAGCTCTCGGCAACGACATCCAGAATCGATTTTCGCTGTGCCCGAAGGTTATCGAGTGCCGTCGTGTCGGTATTGAAGTCGCTAAACAGTCTCTTGAATACGTTAAAGGGATCGGCATCCGTCGGGATGGTTTTCCCAGGTGCCGAATAGCTCATCGCCTCGAATACGCCGGCGTTCTTGGCCTCGCGATCGGCACCGAGAAGTAAGGACCGTATTTTCGTTGTACTTCCCACCTTGCTCGCAATGACCTGATCGATGGAGATGCCCTGTCCGTAACCCAATCCACACATATTGCCGGTGGTTGTGTAGTGTCCGGTGAGCATCCCCGCCATGCCCTGTCCGTGACCGCCGATCAACTTGCCGTCGACCCCCGACGCAAGAACCAACCCATCAATGACGACGATCTCTTTTTGCAGGGGAACCAGCGGCTCAAGAATGTAGGGCAAGTTAAATTGCGATTCGGTTCCTGTCGGTTTCCACAAAGGTCGATGGGTCCCGGAGCCGTGAAAATGTACGGCGAATCGTTTGGGTGCGGTTGCAGCCAGGGCCCGGCGTTCGACCACCGATTCCAGCCAGGGCAATGCAATGGTCGTCCCCGCAAGGCCGCGCAAGACCGTGCGACGGTTCATTGTGCGCCTCCAGGCGTCTTGTACAGAAAAGCATCGCTCGACACCAGGGCCAGCAGAAG
>JAYUPZ010000156.1:0-9626 GCA_043759805.1 Myxococcales bacterium
TGCATCGCCCGCGCGACAACGATGCGGTGGCGCGACGAACCGCCGAAGGTTTCTTTGCGGGCTATGTCACAGGTGACGCGCAGAAGATGGTGTCATACGTCGGGTTTCCGTTTTCGGGACCAGGGGGTGTGGCGGCAGGTGGCCCCCGGCAGCTTGAATCGCAGCTCAAGGGATTGCTCGCCGAAACACCTGCGCGCCGGGGCATTCAGTCCCTGCAGATCCACAGCGCCGCTGGCCTTCGATCGGCGCTTCATTGGGTACCCGAGCCCTTCGGAGACGATCACCGACTGCTATTCGGCGTGGCAATCGCAGGAGGTGATACGTTTGTCGTGGTCTTGTCGCCGCACCTTGGCGGTTGGAAGATTACCGCGCTCTTCCGCCATTAGGACAGAGGCGCAGTTTACGACAATTCCTCGAAACGCTCAGCGTTTGCGAGCGAGCGTGCCTTTCACAACGGCCTGGCGAAACTCGTCCGCTGTGTACACAGCTTTTTCTGTCACGACGTAGTCGAACGCAGCGATCGGCCCCAGGGGATGCACGCCGGAGTGCCCAAGTTTCGACGTATCGATGGCCAAAATCTTTTTGCGAGCGTGTTCCAGAAAAGCTCGTTTAATCTGGCTTTCTTCGGCGCTTGCGACGAACGCCGTGCCTTCGTTTTCCATCACGCCAATGCACGACATGACCGTATAGTCGAAGCGGAGTTCACCCAGACTTGCGATGGCCAGAGGCCCGACAAGTGATCCCGTTCGCACGTGCGGCTCGCCACCGGTGAGGGCAACACGCAAATGCGTGTTCTTTCGAATCAGTTCCGTAAACAGGGGCAAGCTCATCGTCACAACATATTGGTCGCGAGCCGTCGCCCCACGAGCAACTGCCCCCAGATGTTCCGAAAGAAAATACACAGTGGTCGAAGCGTCGAGCAACAACGAGTTCGCGCCGTCAACGAGACCGGCCACCTTCCGGGCGATCTCTCGCTTCTGCTCTCGTCGATCGGCCAGGCGCTGCTCGAATGGTTGGGCACGCGCATCGAAGAGATCGTTGCCCCGTTGTTCGACCGCCATCACGCCGCCATGGACCTTGCGAACAAGACCCTGGGCCTCGAGAGCATCAAGATCTCGATGAATTGTCATGCGACTCACATCCAGGGTTTTCTCGGCCTCCGCGACTGACAAACTGCCGCGGGAGCGAATCGCCTCAAGTAGAATCCGGCGTCGATCTTCGATTAACATTACGTCTCGGATTGTATCAAAACATTCCGTCATTGGGGTTGAATCTTGTTTCAACAAACGCTGCCCCATCGTCGCGTGTCCTGGTAGATTGCGGCCGCAATGAGCAGCATGTTTCTAGGAATCGACGTGGGAACCAGTGGCGTCAAGGCACTGCTGATTGATAAAACGGGCCGTACGATCGGGGAAGCGACCGCGCCTCTCGAATTGCAAACGCCCCGGCCTGGGTGGGCAGAACAGCATCCCGATGCCCACTGGAAAGCTTCGATCAAGGCCGTTCGCGAAGCGCTCGCCAGGGCAAAGAAACCTGTCACGGTCGCAGCCATTGGTCTCTCCGGCCAGATGCACAGTTCCGTATTTCTCGATCGCGAAAACCGTGTGATACGGCCTGCCTTGTTGTGGTGCGATGGTCGTACGACAGCGGAGTGCGAATGGATCACCAAAACCGTGGGTGCCTCTGGCCTTCGCAAACACGCAAGCAACCCTGCGCTTGAGGGCTTCACCTTGCCAAAGGTACTCTGGCTGCGCAAGCACGAGCCCGCCGCCTTCGCCCGCCTCGCGAAGGTGGTGCTTCCGAAAGACTACATCCGCCTTTGTTTGACCGGAACGCTCGCGACTGATCCTTCGGATGCCTCTGCGACATTGATGTACGACACTGCCAAACAACGGTGGAGTTCAACCATCCTGAAGGCCACCAAACTCTCCGAGAGTCTGGTTCCCGATGTGATCGGTTCAAGCGAGGTGTCGGGACGTTTGAGTGACGCAGCAGCAGCAGTATTGGGACTTCCGGCTGGCATTCCCGTAGCGGGAGGCGGGGCCGACAATGCCTGTGGTGCAATCGGCGTCGGAGCCGTCAGCCCGGGAGAAGCCGTTGTTAGTTGGGGAACCTCCGGCACCGTGCTCGCACCCACATCGAAACCCGTTGTGGATCCAGGCCTTCGTGCGCACACCTTCTGCCATGCTGTTCCCGACACCTGGTACGTCATGGGCGTCATGTTGACAGCAGGTGGAGCCTTCGGTTGGTATCGCGACACAGTGGCGAGCAACCCCAAAGCCGGGACCGATCTCAACGCCCTTCTGAATGATGAAGCGGCAGGGATTTCAATCGGATCGCTCGGACTTACGTTCCTTCCGTATCTGCAAGGTGAACGAACCCCGCATCGAGACGCTTCGGCCCGCGGCGCATTCATTGGGTTGTCCCTCGCTCACAAGCGGGCACACCTTTCACGTGCCGTACTCGAAGGCATCACCTTCGGATTGCGCGACTCGGTCGAAATTTTGCGCGCCATGAAGTTGCCTCTTCGTCGGTTGTTGCTTACCGGTGGCGGCGCGCGGAGCGCATTCGTACGACAGCTGCAGGCCGACGTTTTCGGTCTGCCCGTGGCACAAGTCAACCGCGAACAGGGGCCTGCCTTCGGTGCCGCATTGCTTGGTGCGGTTTCGGTTGGAGCCTTTGCCAGCGTTCCCGCTGCATGCAAGGCTACCTTGTCACGCCTCGCGCCCACCAAGCCCGACAGAAAAGCCCACAAGGCATACGCACAACCGTATGCGCGTTTTCAGGCGCTATACCCTGCCCTCGCCGGGAAGTTCTGAGCTTCAGGAGAACCGGGCGACCGAAAACGCGTCAAGCGCCAGATCCGGGTAAAGCGAGTCCGTCGGCACACCCGCGATCTGCGCGGCCACAATGTCCCCCGTGATGGGCGCGAGCAGGATCCCGTAGCGGTGATGTCCCGTGGCGAGGAATAACCCCTCCACGTCGGTCTTGCCGATGATGGGCGTCTTGTCGGCCGTATAGGGCCTGAAGTTGGAATAGGTGTCCACCACAGGAAGTGGATCCAAGCCCGGAAGCACGGAGCGGGCCATTGCCAGAATGTCGGCGAGACCCCCAACGGTAACCTCCTTCCTGAAACCAACCATTTCAAACGTACTACCCATCAAGGCAACACCGTCGGCCCGGGGCACGAGGTATCCGTTGACAAACGGCGCAAGCACGTGCCGAAACAGCGGTGGGCGCATCTCTACAACGACCATTTGCCCACGCGCGGGCCGGACCACGTTGGGGGCCATCGCACCCTCGACAAGTGAGGACCAGCTACCGGCAGCAATGACAACGGCATCGGCGTGCAACGTTTCACCATCCAGCTCCACGCCTTCCGCACGATCCCCTTTCATCGCGACCCGCCTGACATAACGGCCCTGCAAAAATTTCACGCCTCGAACGGCGGCGGCCTGCGATAAGGCGCGCGCCAGTAAACGCGCCGTCACGTGTCCCTCTTCAGGCATCAAGACTCCGGCACGAACACCCGGTGCCAACTCGGGTTCAAGTGCGTGGACGGCACTGTGATCGAGCCACTCCGAGACGAGACCCCGCTCGCGTTGCCACTTCGCCCGCTTCGCGATGCCCTGTTCACCAGCATCGTCGAGTGCAAGTTCGATCAACCCCGACACGCGATAGCCGATGTCGATACCCGACAATTCGTGAAGTTCGCGCGCGAACGCGGGATACAACGAGCGGCTTTTGAGGCCCAGATCCATCAAGGCGCCCGGTTCGTCACACTCCCACTGTGGGCCCAAAATGCCGGCAGCCGCACTTGAAGCCTCGGCGCCGGGAATCCCTCGCTCAATGATTGTGCAAGCGATCCCGCGATCACGAAGTCGAAGACCAACAGAACAGCCCATGACGCCGCCGCCTACGATGACGACGTGGGTACTTGAACGGGCAGACGATACTGCGGCCATCGATTTCGCAGTGTAGGATACGTCTTCGCGATGTCCAACCCTGCTCGTCAAAGTCGGACCGTGTTGTTCGCAATTGCGTTCGGGTTTGTGACGGCGTGCAGGAACGTCCCGGCGGAGTCAAACCCAGTCTCACCGACCAGCATTGACGCCGCGCAACCGGTTGCACAGCTTTTCACACGTTCACATCCGTGCATGGGCACGCGCTGCGACGTTCAGATCTTTCACTCGGACGCCAAACTCGCCGACGCTGCGTTCTTGCGGGCATTCGAGGCGCTGGATCGCGTGGATGTCCTGATGTCGACCTGGCTCGAAAACTCCGATGTCTCACGCGTCAACCGAAGCGCCGGGATCGAGCCAGTCGCTATTCATCCAGAAACCTTTGCGGTCATCAAGAAGGCGCACTGGCTTGGCGACGTCTCCGAGGGCGCGTTCGACCTGACAGTGGGCGTTTTTCGTGGGCTTTGGAAGTTCGACGAGGATAACGATGGCACGTTGCCCACACGAGCCACGGTCAAGGAACGCCTCAAGCTGGTGAACTATCGCGACATCATTCTGGACGAAGCAAAGGCCAGTGTTTTTCTAAAACGCAAAGGCATGAAGTTGACGCTGGGTGGGACCGCCAAGGGATACGCCGTCGATGCGGCAGTCAAGGCGATTCGTGACACAGGAATTCAGGATTTCATCGTACAGGCAGGCGGCGATCTCTTTGCGTCTGGGAACCGAGGCGATCGCAAGTGGCGTGTCGGCATCCGGGATCCTCGCGGCAGTCGGGAATCGGTCATTTACAAACTTGAACTCTCCAACCGCGCCTTCAACACCTCGGGCGACTACGAACGTTTCGTATTGCGAGATGGCAAGCGATACCACCACATCCTTGATGCTCGCACAGGGTTCCCTTCCATGAGCACCCGTTCGGTTACCGTTCTTGCTGACACCTCTTTCGAGGCTGATCTGTGGGACACGATGCTGTTTGTGATGGGCCCGAAAAAGGCGATGGACCTTGTGGAAAAAACCGACGGCATCGAAGCGGTGATCATCGACGCCGACAACCAAGTTCACATCTCTTCTGGCCTTCGTGATCAACTCGCGAAGGTGCGCGATCCCAGTCCGGGTATCTAACCCTTCAACGCCGAATGGCTAGACAATCGACTGGCAGCATCTTTCACGATGTTAAACGGCTTACCAACACTTGACGACGAACTGCGGCCTCTACATCCATTCCCGTCATACCCGGCATCATCAGGTCGCAATAAACAATGGCAATACCCGCGCCATCTTCAAGAAGGTGCTCCACGGCACGTTCCGGGTCCATTTCGATCTCGACCTGATACCCCGCCAAGATGAGTTGAGCTGACAGTACATCGGCGACCATGGGGTCATCATCCACGATCAAGATGAGCCCCCTGCCGCCATCATCCAACCCCGACTCGAATCCCCTCGCCTGTTTCGTCTTCACTTCCACCTTGCCCCCCGGAATGAAACGCCCGCACGAAGGGTGTAAGGATAGATGACCTCTCCGAGGGGTGCAACCTCTCCCCACGCGCACCAACGGCGGCCGATTGACACGGGAAGCTGGAAATCCACGCCTAACCGTGTTACCGACAGTCACGCCCATGAGTTTTCAACCGATCGATACCCGCTCCGTCAACACCATCCGCACCCTATCAATTGACGCGGTGCAAAAAGCCAATTCCGGCCACCCTGGCTTGCCTCTCGGGGCCGCGCCCATGACCTACGTGTTGTGGCAGCGCCACCTCATTCACGATCCGAAAAACCCAGCCTGGCCGAACCGCGATCGCTTCGTCCTGTCTCCGGGGCACGGCTCGATGTTGCTGTACTCGATGCTGCACCTCTACGGATACGCCTTGCCCATGTCCGAACTTCAATCTTTCCGTCAGTGGGGCTCGTTAACCCCCGGCCACCCCGAGGCGCATTTGACCCCGGGCGTTGAAGCCACGACCGGTCCGCTTGGCCAGGGAACTGCCAACGCCGTGGGTATGGCAATTGCCGAGCGCTCCCTTGCCGCCCGGTACAACACGGCCACCCACACGATCGTCGATCACCACACGTTTGCAATCGTCTCCGATGGAGATTTGATGGAGGGCATTTCCAGCGAGGCCGCTTCTCTCGCGGGACACCTCGGTCTCGGCAAATTGATCTACCTCTATGACGACAACAAGATTTCGCTCGACGGACCGACCTCGATGGCATTCACCGAAGACGTGGGCAAACGGTACGAAGCCTACAATTGGCAAGTATTGAAAGTCGGAGACGGAGATACCGATCTCGCCAGCATCGACGCTGCCATTGCAGCTGCCAAGTCGGACGCAACCCGTCCGTCCATCATTCTGATTCGTACCACAATCGGTTATGGTTCGCCCAAGGCCAACTCAAGCGGTGCGCACGGCAGCCCACTTGGCAAGGAAGGCGTTGCCGCCACCAAGAAAGCCCTTGGTTTCGATCCGGACAAGTTTTTTGAGGTCCCGGCCGACGCTGCAAGCCACATGCTTTCAAGTACGGCTCGTGGTGAAGCCGCCCGTGCGGCATGGCAAAAGACCTTCGATGCGTGGGCAGCTGCCAACCCTGCGCTCGCCGCGCAATGGTCGATGGCAATTGAAAATAAACTGCCAGAAAACTGGTCCAACGCATTGCCAAAGTACACGACCGCTGACAAACCGGCGACCCGTGCGTCGGCAGGCGCCGCACTCAATGCAGCCGCCAAGATCATTCCGTGGATCATCGGTGGCGACGCCGACCTATCCGGTTCGACCAACACCAGCCTCAAGGACGGGGGCTCCTTTGACGGTAAAACAGGACAGGGTCGCAACATCCACTTCGGTGTCCGCGAACACGCCATGGGCGCCATCGCCAACGGCATTGCGTACCACGGCGGATTGCGCACATTCACCGCAACGTTCTTTGCCTTCTCGGACTACGAAAGACCCGCACTGCGCATCGCCGCTCTTAACAACTTGCCCGTCGTATTCGTGTTCACGCACGACTCCGTTGCCCTCGGCGAGGATGGCCCAACCCATCAACCCGTCGAGCAACTGGCAGCCCTGCGCGCCATGCCGGATCTCTGGGTGGTTCGTCCCGCTGACGGCAATGAAGCGTCTCAAGCCTGGCGCCTCGCGCTCGAGCGCAACCACGGGCCAACTGTCATAGTCGCGTCTCGCCAGAACGCCCCGACTTTTGATCCTGATCGCTGTGCCTCGGCCGAGGGATTGGCACGAGGCGCTTACATCCTTTCGGACGCCAAGGACGGCGAGCCGCAGGCCATCATCATCGCCACGGGAACCGAGGTCGGCATCGCGCTGAAAGCTCAGGATGATTTGAAAGCAAAGGGCATCCCTACCCGCGTCGTCTCGATGCCTTGCTGGGAAGCCTTCGAGGCACAACCATCCGACTACCAGGATCTCGTGTTGCCGCCCGCCATCAAGGCCCGCGTCAGCGTCGAAGCCGGTGTGACGTTTGGCTGGGAACGCTGGGTTGGTCGTCGCGGCATCGCGCTGGGTATCAACCGATACGGCGCTTCAGCGCCGGGCGAGTTGGTCATGGAGAAGCTCGGTATGACGGCCGAGCGGGTGACGGCGGCCGTCATCGACCTGGTTGGATAATCGTCCGTCACGTCGCGACCGGACGCGAAATTAGATCGCGTCCGGCTTCTAAAAACGCGTCCCGTTGCACATCGTGGGCCCTGACAATCCGGGTGATCTGGTGACCTTCGATTTCGTAGATGTTGTAGCGTGCCCGTCCCGCAGGTGATCCAGCGTACGACGCCGAACCTGCACCCACCGAGGGGATCAGGCTTGCACCGGGCCCCTGCAACCATGCGATCTCATCGCGATGATCATGCCCGTGCAACACGAGGTCGGCGCCCGCATTTCGTAGCACACTGGCAAACGCGTCCCGATCACGCAGGTTGCGGTTTTGGGCCCCCTTGTGCACAACCGGAGGGTGGTGCATCAACACCACTCGAAGCCGTTTCTGCAGCGATGGCTCCGTGAGCAGCGTTTGAAGGCGCTTTAACTGAGGATCGCCAATCGATCCCCAGGCCCCCAGGTCGCCCGTCGCCACACAGGTGTTGACACAAATAAATGCAATACCATCGCCCCGGATGCGAACGAATGGATAGCCAGCTTCGTCGCACCGGTGGTCGGCCTTCTGGTAAACCTCGAAAACCTTTTCAAACGCGTGATCTCGTTCGACGTCGGGCGTGTACACATCGTGATTGCCGGGAATGACCGTCAAATGTCGCGGTTCCGGCCCGAACTTTTCGAGCCATGCAAAAGCCGCACGCCACTCGCTCTGCAACGAAATGTTGCCGAGATCGCCCGTCATGACCAGGTGGTCGATACCAGGACTCTCCTCGCGAACACGCAACAGGTCTTCGCCCAGCGCTTCGAGCAACTCCATTCGGTGCTTGCGGGTGCGATTCAAGATGAGGTTCACGGCTCCCGCTGCGCGCTTTCCAAAGAACGCCAGCGGATTCCATCCAGAAAAGGAGCGGAAGTGCGGATCCGTGACGTGGGCAATTCGAAACATTGTGACGCTCCGATGCGTGGCTATGGCGCGCCCCGGTAGGTGCAGGCGGAATCGCTGGTCTCCCAGACCGTGACCGCCGAAAGTTGCGGTACCCGCCGGCGAATCGCATCGAAGATGTAAACCGCCATGACCTCGCACGTCGAGTTCTCAAGGCCAGGAACGTCGTTCAGCACGTGATGGTCAAACTGCGCGTGCAGCGGCGCCCAGGCATCGTCGAGTTCCGCAAAATCGATCAACCATCCGGTCTGAGGATCCACCGGCCCCGTCACGAACAACTCGACCCGGTAGCTGTGGCCGTGCATGCGCCGACACTTGTGACCCTCGGGCACCCGCGGAAGGAAGTGCGCCGATTCGAAGGAGAAAATTCGCTTGAGTTCAACGTTCACGGCCAGAGAGGCTATCAGGTTCGGTGCCGACCGCGTCCTTTTTACAGTGACAAGCCTCGAAGTCGAGCACGCTGGCCAATTCAGCCCCGCCCAACCTGTGTTCGATTTTTCTCAGTTCAAATTGCTTGATCGCCGCGTCTGGATTCTCGCGTGGTCCCGACTGGTGGCAACGCTGGGGTTCTCCATGGTTCTGCCCTTCATGATCGTGTACCTGACGCGCGACAGGCAAATGCCCATATGGGCCGCGACCCTCGTCATGTCGCTGAGTGGTGCATGCGGCGCCCTCGCACAGGGAATCGCGGGGTCGCTCTGCGATCGGATCGGGAGATTGCCCCTCATCGTTTCCGCAAACATTCTGCGCACCCTCAACCTCGGAGCACTTGGGTTGTGTGTGTCTGTACAAGCGCCGGTCTGGATTTTGGCCATCTTGTTTGTGAACAACAGCCTTGCCCGCGCCTTTATCGAACCCCCGTCGCAAGCGATGGTCGCCGACCTGACGCCGGTCGAACATCGGGTCTCGGCGTTCGCGTTGCAACGGATGTTCATCAATATCGGCTTCGCGTCGGGACCTGCGCTCGCAGCCCTCGCCGACGGATCCATCGGGTACGACCAACTCTTCTATCTAAGCGTCCCCATCAGCTTCGTCGGGTTTCTCATCATCCTTCCCTTGCGACACGCCGTCCATCGCCCCGAACTCGAAACAGAGAGGTGCAATAACCCGAAGAAACCC
>JAYUPZ010000157.1:0-21282 GCA_043759805.1 Myxococcales bacterium
CCCTCGCGCGACAACACAAGGTGCAACATGTGGCGCAAGTTGCTTTCGTCGTCCGCAATCAAAACACGCCGCATGGAACCTCCCGAACGCAAGTCGGACGCCGCACCACTGGTTGCGCGCTGCGTGTTGTTGGCTGTTTGGAGTTCGGCAGACATCCCGGCATCTTGGTGGGTTGGGGGCAAGGGCTCTCACGCTCTATACTCGGCAGCTAGCGACCGTCGGTTTAATGACACCTGGGGCCTGATGCGAATATTTCCTCAACAATTGCATGGACGTGCTGGTTTTAGCGACGCGCTGCTTCCTTCCCCGCACGGCGGCAAGGCACCTTCGTGAAAGGCTGGATCGGTCGACATTTGCGCGTGCAGCGTGGGCCGGGTAATGCATCACCCCTTCTTTTAGAGGGCAGGGGTCCCGCGGTTTTATGTCTGCACGGCTTTTCGGGCTCACCTTTTGAGGTGCGGCCCCCTGGCGAAGCCCTGGCCAACGCGGGATTTTCCGTTTACGCGCCCTGGTTGGCGGGCCACGATGCTGGCGCGAGGGCTTTCGCAGCCTCACGTTATCCGGACTGGCTAAAGTCGGCTGAAACGGCGTTAAACGAGCTCTTCACCCTAAACGGAGGCCGTCCGGTGGGTATTTTTGGGTTCTCAATGGGCGGTCTGCTCGCGATTTGCCTCGCCCACGCATTTCCGAAACGGGTTGGAGCCCTTGCCCTTGGCGCCGTCCCGCTGCGCCTGGGACGAAATGAACGCTTCGGCATTCGCCTGCTCGGCGCCCTACCCCATTTTCTAACCGAGTCGCCCCTGTTCCGCATTCCAAAGATAGGTGGATCGGACGTGTCGGACCCCGTCGCGCGGCAAGAAAATCCAGGCATGCCGGTCATGCCGGTCTCGGGACTCAAAAGCCTCGTCGAATTGCAAAACCATGCCCGCGCGCTTTTGCCGAACCTCCACGTCCCGGTGCTCGTCGTGCACGGGGAAAAAGACCGTACGGTACCAATGGCCGACTCTCGCGAACTCATGGGCTGCCTCGGCAGCACCGATGTCGAAAGTTTGTGGCTTGAACAATCGGGACATCTCATCGGTGTCGACGTTGAAAAACATCATTTGGGTGAAGCCCTTGAACGCTTTTTCAAACGCACGTTAACGGCCCCGCAAATAGAGGAATGACACATGCCCGACAAGAGCCAACCCCTCATCGCCGCGATTGATCAGGGAACCACCGGAACCACGGTCTTGCTTATCAATGAACACGACACCGTGGTCGGACGAGGCTACCGGGAGATCCCACAGTTTTTTCCGCAGCCTGGCTGGGTGGAACATGACGCCGAGGCCATCTGGACATCCGTCGTACAGGCACTTGCGGACGCGCAAGCCGAGGCAACCGGCACCATCGCGGCCATCGGCATTACCAATCAACGTGAAACCGTGGTTTTTTGGGATCGCGCAAGTGGGCGCGCCATCGGCAAAGCGATCGTTTGGCAAGATCGCCGCACCACCGATTACTGCGCAGCCTTGCGCAGCGCTGGACACGAGGCGAGCGTGCAAGCGACAACGGGCCTTGTCATCGATCCCTATTTTTCTGCAAGCAAGATCGCCTGGACGCTTGAACACGACGAAACCGTACGACAACGCGCGAACGCAGGAGAGCTGGCACTCGGCACCATCGATTCGTGGTTGATTCACCGACTCTCCGGCGGCAAGGCGCACGTTACTGACGCTTCAAACGCATCACGCACTCAACTATTGGAGCTGCACACACGGACCTGGAGCCCGTCGCTTTGTGCTCTATTCGGTATCCCCATGGCGCTATTGCCCGAGGTCCGGCCGAGCGTGGGTATATTCGCCCGATCGCAAGGCATCGCGGGCATCGACGACGGCATCCCTATTTCAGGCGTCGCCGGCGATCAGCAAGCGGCACTCTTCGGACAGGGCTGCACACGTTCGGGACAGGCCAAGTGTACCTTCGGAACAGGGTCCTTCCTGTTGATGAACGTCGGTGACAAACCGGTTGTGTCTAATCAACGCTTACTCTCATCAGTGGGCTGGACCACGGACAAGTCTGAACAGACCACGTACGTCCTCGAAGCGGGCGCGTTCGTTTGTGGGTCGCTTGTGCAATGGCTGCGCGACGGTCTCGGCATCATCAGCTCGGCGGCCGAAATCGAGGGCCTCGCGGCAAGCGTCAGCAGCAGCGACGGGGTGTCCATCGTGCCTGCGCTCACGGGGCTCGGGGCACCGCACTGGCGACCCGAGGCGCGCGGCCTGATTTCCGGGATCACCCGCGGCACCACGCGCGCGCACATCGCCCGCGCTGCCCTCGAAGCGATGGCCTTGCAAAACGTGGACATTGTCAACGCGATGGAAAAAGACTCGGGCCGTTCGCTTTCCACGCTCCGAGTGGACGGGGGCGCCACCGCGAACAACTTGCTGATGCAAATTCAGGCCGATCTTCTCGGCATCGAGTTGGAACGCCCCTCGCTGCTCGAAACCACCGCGATCGGCGCCGCTCGCCTTGCGGCGGTCGGAGCGGGCTTACGGCCTTATCCGGGCACGGTCGAATCCTCGGCATCGGCCGTTCAGATGGACCGTTTCTCCCCAACCCTCTCCCCTCGGGACCGCGAAAATGCCATCGACCGCTGGCGGGACGCCCTCAAGCGGGCATGAGATGTTCGGGATCTGTTAAACGTATGTGCAATCCGACAGAAGAATGGTTAAAAATCATCCCATGATCGCCTCCGCATCCTCGACCGGCCGGCAGCTGACAGCATCCTGTGTTACCCACCAGGGTCAGGTTCGAGAAGACAATGAAGACGCCTTTGGTCTTTTCACCGAGCAAGGTTTGTTCATCGTGGCCGATGGAATGGGCGGTCGCGCGAGCGGCGATGTGGCGGCAGGGCTTTCCGTTGACGAGGTCGAAAGGTTTTTCCGTTCCAAACTTCTGACCCCGCTCGAGGCCTGGCCCTTCCCCATCGACAAGCAAACCTCCATGGGATCGAATCTATTGCGAGTCGGCATGAAGGTCGCGAACGCTCACATCCGAAAGGTAGCACAAGCCGACGTGACCCATCACCGCATGGGTGCCACAATTGTCGCGTTGGCCATTGGCGAAACCCACTACTCAGCAGCCAACGTGGGCGATGCTCGCCTGTATCTCTACCGCAACGCCGAGCTCACCCGTATCTCGCGTGATCACTCACTTGCCGAGGAGATCCGCGCAGCCCGACCCGACATGTCGCCCGAGGAATTGTCGCGCATGGCGAATCGCAACGTCGTCACGCGCGCCCTTGGTAGCAAGGACGACGTCGAGCCCTCGGTCTACCAGGGACCACTTGCGCCGGGTGACATCTTCCTTTTGTGTTGCGATGGTTTGTGGGACGAAGTTGACGATCAAGTGATCGCCACCATCGTGGGCGCCGGCGTTCAACCGGAAGAGGCTTGCCAAGCCCTGGTCGATGCCGCCAACGCAGCCGGCGGCAAAGACAACATCACCGCACTGATTGTGCAGGTCGATTGAGCGCATCGCTTTCGGATCTTCTTGCGCAACATCCGGTTTTGATTTGTGCGGGTCCGGGGGGCGTTGGCAAAACCACGACTGCGGCAGGTCTTGGCGTCGTCAGCGCTCGCGCGGGTGCTCGCACGCTGGTCGCCACCATCGATCCGGCGCCGCGACTTGTGGATGCCCTGGGCATGGACATGCTGGACGCCACACCACGCGCGTTGCGAGCAGACATCGCGCGATCGTTGAACATTGAATCACCAGAACTGTTGCAAGCAGCTCGTCTCGATCCCGCGCGCGTCTTTGCAACCATCATTGAGCAAGCCATTGACGACGAGAAAGTGCGCCAGCGGATTTTTTCAAATCCCATTTATTTGCAGATAACCAACACACTCACGGGCACGCAAGAGCTCGCGGCGATGTTGGCGCTATGGGACCTGAACGCGGACGAGAACTACGATCGCATCATTCTCGACACGCCACCGGCGAGCAATGCGATCGATTTTTTCCAGTCGCCTGTTCGCATCACGGCTGCGGTGCAAAGCCCAGTCCTGCGATGGGTGACGGCAAAAAAAGAGTCTTTCTTTTCGTTGAAACGTTTGAGCTCGGGAGGCTCGGCGTTGTTGAGCCGCCTCGCGGGCCTCGTGGGCAATAACTTTATGGAAGATCTCGCTGTATTTCTGCGCGACTTCGAGCCCGTGCTGCCGGTCTTTGTCGAGCGAGCGGCCGAAGTGGGGGATCTGTTTCGGCAAGCCGATGTGGCAACAATTCTGGTCACAGTGGCCGAGAAGCCTTCCATCGATGAAACCGTTGGATTCGCGCAGAAACTGGCAGACATGCAGATCTACCCGGCGGCGCTTATCGTGAACCGTGTATTGGCGGAACCCAAAGTGACGGAGGTTGCGGCATTGCAACGCCATCTGCGAGCCTTGCCCGAGGCAATGCGGGTTCCGGATGAAACGATCGACGCCGGTATCGAACAGCTTGCGCGTTCGGCCAAGACGCTCGCACAAGCAGCGGATTTGCAGGCCAACCTGTGCCGAACGTTGGCAGAGACGATCCCGGACTCACCCGTATTTCAGCTGCCGATGCAAGCCATCGATGCGGATGGGTTATCCGTATTACGGCGTTCTGCCGACGCGATTGGTGCGGCAACGGCGTTGGAGTAAAGCCGTTTGCTGTTTATTCGCGGCACCCGCAATAGATTCAGCCGTTTGAGCAATAAAGCGGAAACCCAAACGCCACGTGGGGTCTTATCTCGCCAGATCCAGTCATGGATGGCGATGAGTTGCGCCGGTGGATTTCGATAGATCCGATCGCGATCACCGCAGAAGGCGAGTGGCAAGACGAGAAGGTCGCAAGCTTCGGACGGGGCGCCTTCAAATCGTGCGTGTACGTAGCGGACACAAAGCGGTGAGCATTCGCTTTCGAGCAAGGCGCGTGCTCGTGCCAAATGGGCTGCATCCGCATCAATAAGAGTGAACCGCGCATTCGGGAGCAGATCCCCAAGGACCAGAACGGTTCGAGGAAAGAGGCCACCGCCGACAATGGTGATCTCTCGCAACTGCTCGCGCTCATGCATCGGTAACAGTGCTGCAAACGCGCGACGATGCGAATGGATCAGAAAACGACGGACGACGCCGATGTCAAAGGTTGCACGTTCGAGTGTGTTGAGAAGTGAAGCAGCCGTTCGGTTCAACGAGAAACGCAATCGGATGGCGTTGAATGATTTGGCCCAGCCTTCAACCGGACGGACTATCGGTGGCAAGCTGCTCTCGACATCTTGACCCGTGGTACTGAGTGGCAACGCTGTCCAGTGGGTGTCGGGTTGACGATGGTGTGCACAGTGAAAGCCATCATTGAACCAGAGGAAATTGTACATCCGACCGTGGTAATCCACGCCCGCCCCGGCGCGGGCGTGTTCAGCATATCCCTGAACGGCACAGAATCCGAGGCCGAGGGTTAGCATGGGAACGTAAACACCCACGAAGAAGGCTGGCACAATCATCATTGCTGCGGCAAAGCCGGAAAGCAGCAGTGCCCATTCGATAAGTTGCTGAGCACTTGACGCGTCGGCGCGTGCATCCAGGCCGTGGTGCTCCAAATGTCTGCGACGCCACCAGCTTTGGGGAACCGCCAACAGCATTGTCAGGTAAAGCTGAAAGACGCGGTTGGCAAACGTGCTGCGAAACAAGGGGCGATGCAGATGGATGTGCGAAACCGTGTTACATCCCCAGCACATAGCCACCGCGAGCGTTAGGGCAACGATGGCCCTGACGGTGGGGCTCGCGCCATGGGAAATGGCGAAGCCCGCGGTCAATATCGCGCCATGGAATACGGCGGCCGTCAGAATCCATCCATCGCGATCCGAGTTCAGGAACGAACGCTTGGCGATCATGATCGACGCGCACGCCCCCGACGGCTTGCCAGAAACCACCCCACCGCGACCAGGGCGAAAACCGAAAAGTCACCGGACGAATCTTTGCCAGCCAGGGTACAACCCGATCCACCGTTCTCCATTTCCGGTCCCGCGTCCATACCACCGGTTGTGGGCACGCCGGTCGTTGCAGAAGTCCCACCTGTCCCCGGTGTTGAACCTGCCGTTCCACCCCTTGCTGTTCCCGTCGTTCCACCCGAGGCGGAACCACCGACACCCGCATCGACGAGGGGCGGTGTCACACCGCCATCGATCGAAGCGCCACATTGCGCAACTACTGCCTTTGGACACTGGCCGTCCACATATACGCCGGTGCTTATTCCCATTCCAATGTCCCAGGGAAATGGACTACCCATCGCGGCGCCGGAGGGACGAACCATTGCCGTGGAGATGGAATTTTTCTGTCCGAATCCGACACACGATGGCTTGCCAATTCTCGTTCGGATCTCGTTCCATTGCATCCGACACAGCGTGCTTTCACCCGGCTTGCACTCGAAATACATCGTTCCACAGGTCGGCTCGCTATAAGACATGACCGTGGATGATTTAAGGAAGAGAAATGATCCACTGATGAGCACCTGTGTTGGGTTGACCTCGTTGGGCAACAATACGACCTTGGAGGGGACCGAGTAGACGCTCATGGGCTCGCTTGCAATGGCGTCAGACGCAACGGTTGTGGCGCCTGCGAAAGCGAGAACAAAGGGCACAAGTGCGTGTCGAAGGTAGCGGTCGGGGAAAGTCATGGGATCTCCTTTAAGGGTTGGAAGAGTGGGTGTCTCCAGGCTCTATGCCGACCCCCGTTTTTGGGGACAAAAATTTTGTTTGTCCGGATTTGACGTCTGCGGCATAGGCACTGTTAATGTCGAATCTCACGCCAGCCACGCCGGAACATCGGGCGATCGCGTGGGCAACCGCATTGCTGCTGGCATCGTGGACAGGCAAGTTGGCCGAATTGCTGTTTCGGATATACGACGGTGGTGGGCAAGGCGTGTGGACACCCCTTGGGCCGCTGGCGTTACTTCATGATGACTTCCAGATCGTTGTCCCGTTTGGCGCGGCGACCTGGGCCTTGCAAAGATTTCTTGGCAAACGAGCGCCCGGCCTGGCGTTCAGAGTGAGCGCCGGAATTTACGGTTGTCTGACGTTCTGGATCATGTTCAACATCCCTGTCGTACGATTGATGTCGTCGACGGTCACCTATGCGTTCCTCCACGCGACCGGACCTGCGCTCGGCGATTCGTTCACCCGCTACGCCACGGTGGCCAACCTTGGAACGCCTCTCGTTTTGTGGATCGGATCGTTGTGGTTGTGCCGCAGTCTTACCCGGATCAGAAGCTATCCGCGTCACAGCATTCGGTTTGGACTCGCAGTGGCGATTGCCGTATCGGTCGCGGGTCCATTGGCGTCATCCCGAATTGAAGCCGCAGGATTGAATGGAAATGCGGTGGTCGTGTTTACACGAAGTTGGCTAATCCGCGGCGTACCCATGAACGATTCGTTTCCTCTCCTGAATGGCAGCACTTGCGTGGTCGACTCGGGAGTCCCACCCGCACCCGTGAGCGATATGCGGGATCTTTTGAAGGTCGCGGCCGGACGCAACGTCTTGTGGGTGATTCTCGAGTCCACGCGCGCGCGATCCCTGCGCACCTATGGCGCTTCCCGCGACGTAACACCGCATCTGACTGCCCTTGCCGAGGATGCCGTGGTATTCGAGAACGCCTATGCCGCCTACCCGGAAAGCATCAAGGGATTGTTTTCGATGCTGTGCGCGCGTCCACCACCCCAGGGCAAAGAGGCCTCCGAATACCATGCACGCGCAGTGAGCTGCCAATCGATTGCCGCCGTGATGAGCCGCGCAGGCTACCGAACGGGTTTGTTTCACTCGAGTTGGTTTGCGTATCTTGGCATGAAGGCGGTGGTGGAGGAACGCGGGTTTGACGAAACGGTCGATGCAGAGAGCATCGCAAGCGCCCATCGTTCCAGCTTCGGCGTGGATGATCGCGCCACCGCAGAAAGGTTGCTTTCCTTTGTAGACGCATCGTCAACTGGTAAGCCATTTTTTGCGGTGTACATGCCCATCGCTGGGCACCATCCGTACCACACTCCGGGCAATGCCGTGCGACCCTTGGCCGAAACGAACGAACACGACGAATACCTCAACGATCTCTTTGTTGGCGACATCGCGTTTGGGGAACTTCGTGCAGGCCTGAAAGCCAGGGGGTTGGACCAAAAGACGATGTATGTTGTCGTCGGCGACCACGGCGAAGCGTTCCGTGAACACGATGGCAACGTCGCACACGCCCTATTTCTCTACGAGGAAAACGTTCACGTTCCCTTCGTGGTGGCGGCTCCGGGTTTGTTCAAAGGACAACGACGGATCTCGCAGCCCGTGAGCCTCATCGACCTGTCGCCCACCACGCTTGCCCTTCTCGGCGTACCGCTTCCAAAGTCGTATCCGGTTGCCACAGCATTTCTGGCTGGCACGCGCTCAGTCCGATTCTTCACCGAGCAGGCAACCCGCAGGGCCGGTCTGCGTGACAACCGATTCAAGTTCATCCTCAATCAGGAAAACGGTCGCTCCGAACTGTTTGATCTGCACGTCGATCCGGACGAAAAGAGCGACATCGCCGCTTTGCATCCGGATCGGGTTTCCCGTTATCGACGATGTTTGCAGCCCCTCGGGCCGTAAATCTTTTTGTCCAACCCGACATTCGCCGGCATAAGATACTAGGTTCGAGTTTGCATTTGACTTCAGATATCGACAGCGGGAACGACTTGGTTCCGTCTGCGACCGTTCAGCGATTTCGCGACGGTGATTCGGCCGCGTTTCTTGCTGTCTACGATGCCTACGGCGGTGAAGTACGTGGGCTTGTGCGACGAATTTTCATTTCGCCATTCGACCGCGAAGAAGCAGTTCAGGAGGCCTGGTTGTTGATTCACCGTGTATGTGGCCGATTCGATCCGGAGCGTGGAAGGCTGGGAGCCTGGTTGCGAACCGTCGCCTTGAACCGATGCAAAGAGATCCTTCGTGCGCGCGGGCGACGCCCCAACGCGCGTGATGCATTTGATGATAACGATCTCCCCTCACCCGAGGCTGGACCCGAGGGCGAGACGACCGAGCGTCGGCTGAACGCTGCCATGGCAAAGTTCATGCAAACACTGGATCCAGAACAGACAAGGGTTTTTCAGCTGTCATTGCTGGAGGAACGCGGTCACGATGAGGTTTCGCGCGAAATGGGAATCAGCGCCAGGCGCTGCAAATATCTGCGCCTCAAGCTGTTGCAGCGTGCGGCGAATGATCCAGGCCTGGCTGCAGCACTGGCCGAGGTAATGGGATCATGAGCTTGCTGTTATGGAGAAGCCGTATCGTCCGCGCAGTCGCGGGAGAACTTTCCGGTGAAAAAGAGGCCAAGATGCGCTCGCATTTGGCTCGATGTGACGGGTGTCGTACCTATTACGACAAGGTCAGCATCACAGCCGAAGCACTGGGACACAACGGCACAAATGCAGGTCAGAGAGAGCGACAACGCCTGCTGAACAGGCTAAGTGGCATACCTGCGCCCTACCCCGTTGTGCCACAACGAAGATGGGGCATGCTTTTCGCGCCCACACTGGCCGTCGCCGGTCTTGCCATCTGGATGACCCAGGGGGGTCGTTTCGGCGCGACACCAACGGAGGAAAATCCAGGCGCTATTCAATGGCGTGGCACACAAGACAATCAACCCACTCGAGAAACATCATTTCGAGTGTTGATTCATGCGCGCCGCAAGTCCATCGACAGCGTAACCGCTCCCGCCGTGCGGCTGGTGGCCGAATTTCCAGGTTCAGGCGAAGGTCGAGTTTCTCTCGGAGAGTTTGTCCAGTTCAGCTATCGGGGCCTTCGGGAACATTCCTATTTTGTGCTGGTTGGACTACGGAACGGAACCGTTATCCCGATTATTCCGGGAGAAGGCCATGTTGCGATTCGAATCGAGTCAACCAATCACATCACCGGTATCGGTCCGAGTCAGGATCTTCAAGGTTCGGTTCCATTGGGACCGTTGCAGCTGCTGGGTATGATTTCCGCGAAAAATCTTCAAGAGGATCAGATTCGTGGCACGATTGCGGCGTGGCAGCGAAAGGGGTCTATACCGGCGGAGATCGAGCTCATTTCCGGATTGCTGATCGTCGAACCATGATGTTGATTCGTAGAGCGACGTTGATGTTCGCAGTCGCCGTAATGGTCGCGGAAGGATCCACTGCGATCGCAGCCGCTGGCTCGCCGGGCAATCAGGACGAGATCTATGCGGTGGTGGTCGGTCACAATGGAGGACGACCTGGCCTACCTCCCCTGCGTTTTGCCGATGACGACGCGCTTCGATTCTCCTCGATGTTTTCCAACCTGTCGTCATCGGCACGCAACCCCGGTCGCGTGTGGTTGCTGAGCGCCGTTGATTCCGATACCGAGCGCACCATGGCGAAGGGCGGATTGTCGCTCCCACCGCGCCAGCCGCCAACCCGCAGGGCGCTCTTCAACGCACTCGATGATTTGAAACGAGTTCTGTCCGGGCGACCAGCAGGCGGAAACCGTGTTCTGTATTTCGTTTACGCGGGACATGGTCAAAGCGGTCAGCTCTTGCTGCAACCCGAAGAGGCCGAAGAAGCAGCCATAACCGGGATGGAACTGCGAACCGCACTCGCGGCCGTGGCACAGGTCGACCCAGGCCTACGCATATTCGTGTTCATTGATGCTTGTCGATCACAAAGTCTTTTTTCGGAACGGGGATCCCCAATGGGACCTGATTTTTCAAGCGAAATTGCCGCGTTGGAAAAAAGCGCGAACGCAGCTCCGATCGGTGTCTTGACGGCGGCCACTTCGGGAAAACCAGCCGCCGAAGTTGCCAACCTGCGAGCAGGACTGTTCTCCCATGCACTCGCGTCAGGTCTTTCTGGTGTCGCAGATGCCGACGGCAACGAGATCGTGACTTTTGGTGAATTAGTCGCATTCGTTGCCTTGAATACGCGCGGCATGACAGGACAATCTCCCTGGTTTGATCCACCGAATGGTGACTTGAACCGTACTGCAATCGATCACCGCGGGCGCCTTCCCCAACTCCTTGTTAGAGCGACCGAGGCAGGACGATACCGTGTCGAAACGGCGACAGGACGCCCCATCTTTGCAGAGGCGTTCGTGCCGCGTGGTCACAGCGTAAAGTTGACGTTACCCACGGGACGCTACCGTATTCTACGCGCACCGGAACGTGGTCAACCCGGCGAAGCGAGCGAAACGCTCATTGAGCTCAGAGCTGGACAGCTGTTGGACAGTGGTGCTGCGAACTGGAAACCGTCGTACGATTTTGTGACCGCCGAACGGGGCAACGAAGGTGAATTTGGATTCGACGCGCCATTCACCCCCGATGTTGTTGCCACGCTTGCGGTTGGGTACGCAGCGGGACTCGCGCCAACGGCGCGACCGAACGCCTGGAATCGACGGCTGTCACTCGCATACGCCATCGGTTCGGCGCCACTGGGACTTGACGGTGTCGCGCAGGGACTGACACTGCGCTCACCCTCCGTGTACGTCGGATCAATCGGCCTTGGCGTTCGAGCTCTGTCGATGTGGTCGACACACCTCACGGGCGCAGAACGATTCGACCTGATGCGTCTTACACTCGTCCTGGAGGGCCGCCGTGCCATTGTCCTGCCAGCTCGCCTTGTCCTCGAGCTCCTCGGAGGGGCGGGCGGGACAACCGTCATACACACTGGCGAGAATGGCGTGTCGAAGGGAGAGTGGTTTGCGCCTTCCTTGCTGGGCGGGATCGAGTTATCAGGTAGACTTGGCTGGGACTTCGGATGGTCCTTGGGCGGACTTTTGGCGATGATGTGGATCGATGTAGACGGCTCGCCCGTTTTCACCAATACCTTCGTATCCACTGCAGGTCTGTCGTGGCAGTTTTGAATTCTCGTCCATTTGACGATCGCCGGGCATAGAGACAAGAACATGGTTATCAAACGGTCCTTCAACGAACGCATCTTGCAGATCGCAATCGTGTTCGGCGTTCTGCCGGTCATTGCCTGTTCGCTCGAGCCGCTCACCGCAAACGATCTTGAACGCGATAGGCTTGCTGGAAACGTTGATGCCCAGTCGATGGTGGTTGATGCCCAGTCGACGCCGGTTGATGCTCAGGTGGCACCTCTTGATAGCATCCTTCATCCGGACTTGGCCGTCGAAGGGCCGAGAGATTCAGCGCAGAATCCCGATGTCGCGCCTCCAACGTGCGACGGAACGGGCATCATGAATGGTGAAGTCGTCAGCGCCTGCACGATGACCGGCCTGGCCGCACTCGTTCAGTTCGGCGGCCGACGCGTGTGTTCGTTGGAGGGAAAAGCGTCCTTCACACTTACACAAGTTCCCGCCGGATGCCCACTGTTGCTCACCGTGTACAAACCGGGATACGTCCGTTTTTCAGAGATCCTGGTTGTCCCGACCAACAGTAGCCTTGTCAAACGAATCAAGTTGATGCCGGAAGGCGGATGCAATGCGCCCCAACCGCCCGAAAATGGTTGCGATTGTGGCCCAGGCTTCTGCTCACAGTAGCCAGACTCAGTTTACAGCGGCAGCCGCATCAGCTTGCGTTCCAACTTGTACATCTGATCCGCCTGCTTCTTGCGCTTGTGGTCGTGCCCAAACAGATGGCACAAGCCATGGATCGCCAGACGTTCCAGCGAGCGCGGAAAGCGTGAGCCCGGCCAGCGGCGGCGCGCCGTCTCGACGGAAATCACAATATCGCCCAGCAGAATGCCATCGCCTGCCGGATCCGTTTCCCCATGCAGTTCTTGCAAGTGAAAACTGAGCACATCGGTCGCGCGATCGATTTGTCGATACTGACGGTTTAGCGTTCGAATCTCTGTGTCATCGGTAAAAACCAGCGAAATCGACGCCTTTTTCCGATCCAATTCGCTCAAAGCCGCTTTCAAGCGAACGGTCGTACGTTTTACCAACGCACGATCTACCTCCCCTCTTGCGCGACCCAGAATCAAAACATCGACGGACATAACTCAGTGTCCGGACAAAGCATCAAAAACGCGCGCTTCGACGAAGACCCGAAACAGATTTTCATCACAGCGCCCGCGTCGAACCTCGTCTGCGATGATGTCGAGCGCCTTCTGCACCGGAACTGCGGGTTTGTAGGGACGATCAGAGGCAGTCAAGGCGTCAAAGATGTCCGAGATCGTGAGCATGCGGGACTCAAGCGGGATCTCATCGCCTCGCAAACCATAGGGATACCCGCCCCCATCCAAGACCTCGTGATGCGCCCCCGCGATCCTTGGGATCCGACCGAAGGTCCGTCCCCAGGGAATGGTGCGTAAAAACTCAATCGTGTGATTCACGTGCGACTGAATCTCGTTGCGTTCTTCATCGGTCAATGAACCGCGGCGAATGCGCAAGGCATGAATCTCGTTGGCCGCGAGATACGGTTGGACGACGCCGCGTGGATCCATGTAGGTCCGCGTCGCCAAAATTTCCAAACGATCCCGGATGTCGGTCTCCATCAAGGTCGGCTCGTTGGCTGCCATGATGAGATCCCAGAGTGCATCGATCTCGCTCGTGCGCGCATCGAATTCGTGTTCAACCAGGACGATCTCGTCCGGATCCACACGACCGCGTTGAAACAAAGCCACCCTCTCTTGCAGTTTCTCGGCCTCAATTGACTTGCGAATGTAGTCAAAACGCATGCGAATCAGTTCGCGCTCGCCGTCGTACAGTTTCTTGGCCTTGACCAGAACGTTCTCTCGTACGCCGACCTTACCGAAATCGTGCAATACGCCTGCGTATTCAATCTGCCGGAGATCGTCGCGCGAAAACTTGAATGCGGCGAGCGGTCCATCCGAAACGCCGTCCACCTTTTCCGCGAGGCGCACGCTCAGGGTGGCCACACGACGCGAATGACCCGAGGTCGTCGGATCGCGAGACTCGATCGCCGTGACCGAGGCATCGACAAACTTCTCGAAGAGATTGCTAATTTCCTCGTAGAGGTTCGCGTTCTCAAGACAAATACCTGCCTGGGCCGCGAGCGCCAGGGTGAGCTCTTCGTTGCGTGCCTCGAATGGAATCACCTCGCTCGCAAAATCCACGTCAGTTTTCAAAACCGAATCGCGATGTCGCTTGCGGTTGATGAGTTGAATCACGCCAATCACCTGGTCACGCGCCGAACGCAACGGCACCGTCAACATGGAACGTGCGCGGTAGCCCGTGCGATCGTCAAAACTACGGTTGTGCTCGAAGCCCCACGGGTTGTTGCCTGGCTCGTTCAGACGATACAAGTCCGGAATGTTGATGGGTTGGCCCTCGATGACGGCTTTTCCGACAATCGAGTGCACATCGACCGGCATGACCGACTCGGCCAGGGAAATCGCCATCGAATCATTTTGTGCCAGCATGAAGCGCAGATGGCGCGTGCGGGTCGACGTGCGTCGCGTCCCGCGCGTGGATGGCAATACGCCTTCCGCTTCGTCCTCCTCGACAACGTAAACGCTACCGGCGTCGGCGTTCGTAACCTGTCGAGCCTTGGCGAGAATCAAATCGAGCAGACGGCTTCGATCCCGCTCGGACGACAGCGCCCGCGAAATGGCCAACAGCTCTTCCAATTCCGAGCCCGTTCCACTGTTTACCCCGTTTTTCGGTTCTTCCATCCTGAGACCGTCGGGGGCGGTTATACCACCGGGGCTGCTATTCCGGGGGATTCCGGTGACGGTCGTAGGCTTTGATGACCTCGCGAACCAGGCGGTGCCGAACCACATCCACCTCCGAGAACCGGCAGAGCGCAATCCCCTCAATGCCTCCGAGAATGTGCACGGCCTCGGCGAGGCCGGAACGACGGGCGTCGCCCAGATCCACCTGGGTCAGATCCCCCGTGACCACCACCTGCGAGTCAAATCCGAGACGGGTCAGAAACATCTGCATCTGCTCGCCAGTCGTGTTTTGTGCCTCGTCCAAAATCACGAAACTATCGTTGAGGGTCCGGCCGCGCATGAAGGCCAGCGGCGCGATTTCGATATGACCCCGCTGGACCAGCTGCTCGACTTTCTCGGAGTCCATCATGTCATTGAGCGCGTCGTAAAGCGGTCGAAGATAGGGAAGGACCTTTTCTTCGAGCGTGCCCGGCAGAAAGCCGAGTCGTTCACCGGCCTCGACCGCAGGCCGCGTCAACACGATCCGTTTCACGCGCTTTTCCATCAACGCACGCACCGCGAGGGCCATCGCCAGATAGGTCTTGCCCGTGCCCGCGGGACCCACGCCAAAGACGATGTCGTTGCTGCGGATGGCATCCACGTATTGTTTTTGTGCCAGGCCCTTCGGAGCGATGGGCCGAGCGCGGTTGGCCACCAAAATGGTCTCGGCCAAGATCTCGGGAATGTCGGCGCCTCCGTCCATTCGCAACACAGATGCCGCGCGCGAAACATCGTCCGGCCGCAGGATCTTACCATTGCGAACGATTGGCATCAGTCCCTCAAGCACCTTCGTCGCCATTGCGACCTGATGCGATTCACCCACAAGCGTGATTTCGGTGCCTCGGCAATGCGCGCGCACACCGGTGTCTTTTTCGAGCTGTCGCAAGTTGGCGTTCAGCTCACCCATCAGGGCCAGCGCGTGATCTTGTCCGTCCACCACGAACCGACCTGTGATGGTGCCCGCCGCCCCACCCTTGTTGGCATGTTTTCCCTGCAAGGGATTCATATCCAGTCAGCATGGGCGACCCTGCTCAATAATTCAAGCCGCTATACTGCCGACCATGTCGAGCACCGACTCCCAAGACAATCCCGTGACATTTTCTCCACCCGCACCCGCACAAGGGCCCCACGCGGGTGCGACACTGCCCAACCTGGTCGGTCTCATGCAGCGGCTCTTGGCCCCGGATGGCTGCCCGTGGGACAGAGAGCAAACCCTCGAATCGCTGGTTCCCTACCTCATCGAAGAAACATACGAGGTGGTCGATGCACTCGCGATCCGCAATGTCGACGATCACTGCGAAGAATTGGGCGATCTATTGCTGCAAATCGTATTTCAGTCAGAGCTGCGACGGCGCGAAAATACTTTCGGCATCGACGACGTGGTGGAAGGAATTGTGAGCAAGCTGGTGCGGCGACATCCGCACGTCTTCGGCGAGAACCACGCCCAAAATAGTGAGGAAGCTCTAGCGAGCTGGGCGCGGATGAAAGGCATCGAGAAGAAAAAGAAAGGCAAGCTCGGCGCACTTGAGGGCGTACCCCGGAGTGCACCGGCACTGTTGCGCGCAGCACGCCTTGGCGAAAAGGCTTCTGCGGTTGGTTTCGACTGGCCTGATACCCAGGGACCTCGAGACAAGATCAGCGAAGAGACAGCTGAGCTCGACGAGGCGATTGCCTCCGGAGATCGCGCGGCCATCGTGCACGAGCTGGGCGATCTGTTGTTCGCGGTCGTCAACCTCGCCCGCAAGATGGGCATCGATGCCGAGCAATCCCTCGGGGCGTCGAACCAGCGTTTCTCTGACCGGTTCCGCCATGTTGAAATTGCACTGGAAGCACAGAACAAAATCATGCGTGACACACCGATGTCCGAGCTGGATGCATTGTGGGACGATGCAAAACGCGCCGAATAATTCTGATAGGCTCAGTGCATGACGCGAACGTATCACAGATGTTGATGATCCCGGCTCAGGGTGTCTTTCATCTTACAAGGAACAACCTGCCCTAGAAGTTTTTGCCGACGTTCCCGACCGAGATGCTGGGGCCAAAGACGAAGGAAACGTGACTGGCCTTGTTTCCGTTGGTCAAGATCACCTCATCGCGAAATTCATAAACCATCCACGCGTTGACGCCCACCGCTGCACCCTGGCCAAGGGGTACACGCACACCGGCACCCAGCACCATGCCGAGGGTCGCGGGCCAACCCTGGAGATCGTTGGAACTGGTCACGAGGCCCATCCCCAATAAACCCAGTTCCGCACCGAACAAACCTTCCTTGCCAACCTCGTCGAGCCACGTCACGCGCGAGATCACGCCAAAGTTCAGACGAAGCTGACCGCTCGGTTCGTTCACACGAAACAGACCCGCTGGTATCGCAGCGGTCGCATAAACCCTCAAACGCCCACCCTCGATCACCGCGGACCACTGTACCGAGGGCAGTCCCGCACGCGTCTCCGCGCTGATGAGGTAGCGCTCTTCATCAACGACGTGGGTCAGGCGAACCGTAATGCGATCGAACTGCTCAATGCCTCCCTTGACCCAAAACACGCGCGGTTCTGCGCCCGGCCGTAGTACCATTCGTTCCCGAACCTGCGCTTCGCGGAGTTCTCCCTCGGCCGACTTCACATCGACCTCAAGCACGATCTCCTGCATCCCGTCTTCGGGCTTCAAGCGTTCACGGTGAATGACGACACGACAGGTATCCCGCTGCGCGAACGGAACTGTCCAGGACTTACCCGGCAACACCCGGTAGGGATTGCCGTGCAGGTCGGTGCACAGAAACTCGGCCAGACCGTCGGCCTCACCACCCGCCGATGCGAATTTTGCTGGCACGCTCGCCTCACGAACCTGTCGCTGCAAGGCTTCGGGCAAGACCGCCAGATCCACGCTGCCAAGATCGCCCGGCAATCCCGGTAGCCGATAGCCAAACTGCAAAGACGCAAACCCTCCGGCATTGCCGTCGCCGCGCACGGTCGGGCGATCCCCCTTCATGCCAACGAAGTACACGCCTTCAAGTGGCAACAATACGAGGCGTGCATTGTCCGACGGTCGGCTCACGATGACTGAACCATCGCGGTTGGTCGGAATAAAAGGAACCTTCACTCCATCGAGGAGTTCAATCGACGCACGGGGCACAGGCGCGGCCTTCGTCAGTTCAGTTGCAGAACCAATGACGACGGGATCCACGCCACCGCGAGCAGCCGTGACCGTCACCTTGGAACGCGTTATCTTTTCGCTGCGCAACAGCACAAAAACGTCGTCTTTTTGCGTGACGATGGTTTCCACCTCGGCATCCTCACCTCCGACCGTCCACTGCAACCGTCCTGCTTCCGAACCGCAGCGGGCGTCCATCTGTACCACGACCCGTACGACCGGCGTCTCGCGCAGCGGCGGTCCCGAAATGATGCGCAGGGGACACGCCATCAAGGGTAAACGCGCAACAGCAGTTTGAGAGAGCGCCCCGCCCTCGCCCGGCGCAAAAATGCGTGGTCCCAGTTTGAGCTGCAGCGTGACCACGGTGGCCGGACCGGGTACCGATCGAACCACCACCGCGCCGTCCACCAATTCGCAACGGGCACTGCCGCAGTCAACCGAGGTGATGGCTTCGGGAAACAGCAAAGGGATCGTACCGGGGCCGCGCGAAACATCCACGCCATCCTTGGTCCAAAGACGGGCGGGCAGGATCACCCGGGCGGGCCGAAGCCTCAAACGATCTTTCGCAATGCGATTGCCAAGTTCGTCAAACATGAGCGAGTCCGGATCGGGCGTGGCGTGCGCCGGAAACCAGCTAAACTCACTATCTGAACTGAGATCTCGCGAAATCGGGATCGTACAAAGTTCGGCGTTGTCAACCCGCGTGGATTCGAGGCACACTTCGACGGATCGACCGGTGTCCTCGGTGGTGTTGCCTGCTGATTTCTTGCGCCACAAGATCTGCAGTCCCTGCAAGTTTCGGCCGCGAACCGTAAGTCTCCCCTCTGCCGGATAGAACGTTACCTGCGCAGAGTCGATGATGGGTAACGCTGCTGTCGCGACAAGGGTGATTGACTGCTTTCCATCCGCGCAGCCCTCTACCGTGTCGGCGACCCGTACAGAAAACTGACGGCTCGCCCCTTCTGGAATGGTTCGAGGCGGCGTGACGCGCTGGTTATCGCTTTCAAGGGCCCAACCCGGTGCCATCGGACCGCAAATGATTCGGTCTGTGGCCTTGATGGCGATACCGGCCTCCGGAACCTGCACGACCGGCGAGGTTTCGGCAGCGCCGGCGTTGTGGACCGAGGACAGGGAAAAAAAGGCGAATGTGGAGGCTATCCCAATGATGCGAAACACCCCCCGACGATACCAGCGTGCCGCAAAAATCGCGCTCTTACCGATCGGCCGAAACGACATCCGGGTAACCCCGCGCACAACCGGGCAGGACCTACAGGTGCTCGAGCGCCCTCTGCAACGTGGTCATTGCAGCTTGCGATTCCCCGAGCGCCGCGCGATCCTTGGCGATGACCTCGGGGGCGGCGTTCTGCACAAACTTCTCGTTACCGAGGCGCTTTGTGTAGAAATCCACGTCCTTTTTGGCCTTGCCGAGTTCTTTTTCGATGCGCGCACGCTCGACACCGGCATCGGCGGGAGCACCCAACAACACCGTGACTTCAACATCTCCCGCCATGACGACGGTGGTCGGCCCCTTCGGTACGTCGCCTGAGCGTCGAACCTGAACGTCGTCACAATTCGCGTGGGCCATCACAAAGTGTTTGTAGCCGTCGAGAATCGTCTTTTTGTAGTCGTCCTGCACCGTCAGAACGAGTTTGCTCTTTTGCGCGCGGGGGATCTGTCGTTCCGTTCGCACCGAACGCACCGCCGCGATCACACTTTGCAGCAACATCATCGATGTTTCCGATGCTTCGTCCGCAAAGCGTGAGTCCGGGATCGGATACATCGTGATCATGATGCTCTGTGGAGCACTCGAAGATTTCGGCAACTTTTGCCAAATTTCCTCTGTGATAAACGGCATGAAGGGATGCAAGAGGCGCATGGCGCTTTCGAGTGCGTAAACCAGAACGCCTTGAATCTTCAGGCGATCTGTCACATCGAGCGTGTCATCTGCAAGACGCGCTTTTGCAAGCTCGATGCCCCAGTCACAGATCTCGTCCCAGATGAAGTGATATACAAGATGCGCCGAATCCTGAAAGCGGAAGTCGTCAAGGGCAAGATGCACTTCGTCGGCCTTGCGTTGCACCCGGGACAGCAACCAGCGTTCCGGCAGATCCAGCTCAACGCCATCAAGCCCATCGGCCATGATGTCCGAGTAACGATTCGCATCGAAACCTTCAAGGTTCATCAACACGAAACGACACGCGTTCCAGACCTTGTTGGCAAAGCGGCGTGCATCCTCGACATTCGACATCGAGAATTTGATGTTTTTTCCCTGTGCTGCGTTTGTGGTCAGCCAGGCGAGCGCAAAGCGCAGGGCATCGGCGCCGTGCTGTTCGATCACGACCATGGGATCGATCACGTTGCCCTTGACCTTGGACATTTTCTGTCCTTTTTCGTCCGTCACCAGGGAATGCAGATACACGTGGCGAAACGGGACCTTGCCCATGAAATGCAGTCCCGCCATGATCATGCGCGCCACCCAGAAGAACAGGATGTCGTATCCCGTTTCCATGACGGTGGTCGGATAGAACGTATTCAGCTCGCGGGTTTCCGCAGGCCAGCCGAGCGTCGCAAAAGGCCACAACCACGAAGAGAACCAGGTATCCAAAACGTCTTCGTCTTGCTTCAACTCGCTCTCTGCAGCGCCGCAGTGTTTGCAGGAGGCCGGTGTGGTCCGTGCAACCGTTATTTTTTCGCAGGCCTTGCAGTGCCAGGCCGGAATGCGATGACCCCACCACAGCTGTCGCGAGATGCACCAGTCGCGGATGTTCGTCATCCAGTGGTAGTAGGTCTTCGTCCAGGTGTCCGGGACGAACTTGATCTTGCCGTCTTCGACCGCCTTGATGGCAGGCTCAGCCAACGGCTGCATCTTGACGAACCACTGCGTTGAAACCAGGGGCTCAACAATCGTATTACAACGCTGGCAGTGGCCCACCGAGTGCGTGATCGGCTTGCCACCCCGTTCGAGGCCGAGTTCGAGCAACCTGGCCTTGACGGCTTTGCGCGCCTCAAAGCGGTCCATTCCCGCAAACGCACCCCCCACCTTCGATACCGTGCCGTTTTCGTTCAGCATTGAGATGATCTCGAGTTTGTGGCGCTTGCCGCACTCGAAATCGTTGGGATCGTGAGCCGGGGTAATCTTCACCGCACCCGTGCCAAATTCGCGTTCGACCATCCCGTCTGCAATCACCGGGAATTCGCGGTCAAGAAGGGGATGCCTGACCATTTGACCCACGCGCGCCGTGTATCGCTCGTCATCGGGATGCACCGCTATTGCCGTGTCACCCAGCATTGTCTCGGGACGGGTCGTCGCAACGACAATTTCGCCTGAACCATCGGCATAGGGATAGGCAAACTCGTACAGTTCGCCCTGTGCACCTTCGTTGTGTTCAACCTCAAGGTCTGACAGCGCCGTGTTGCACGAGACACACCAGTTGATGAGGCGTGTGTCGCGATAAATCAGTCCTTCTTCGTGCAAGCGCACGAAACACTCA
>JAYUPZ010000158.1:0-9615 GCA_043759805.1 Myxococcales bacterium
CAACACGGCAAGTAAGGCCCGAAATCCCCGACGATCCGTGAGCGCCATGCGATCGTTAGGCCCGTTCAATGAGCAGCGACATGCCCTGTCCGACACCAATACACATCGTGGCCAATCCCCGACGCACGTCCCGGCGAACCAGTTCGTGCACAAGCGTGGTTATGATACGCGCGCCCGAACATCCGAGGGGATGACCGAGGGCAATTGCGCCCCCGTTCACGTTCACGCGTTCTGGATCAAGCGCGAGTGCATCGATGCAGGGCAAGCATTGCGCTGCAAACGCCTCGTTGAGCTCAATGAGATCCAGATCCCGGGATGCCAAGCCGAGCCGCGTGAGCAATTTTAGGGTGGCGGGAATAGGACCGAGACCCATCTTGCGCGGTTCCACTCCGGCGACAGCTGAACCAAGCACGTGGACGCCTGAAAAACGCGCATGACCGATCCGCGCGAGTCCCTCTTTCGATGCGAGCAGCACGGCCGATGCGCCGTCGTTGATGCCGGATGCATTGCCCGCCGTGATCGTTCCGTTCTTGCGGAAGACCGGACTTAGTCGCGCCAGGGTTTCGAGGGTGAGATCGCCACGGGGGTGTTCGTCTTGCACAACCACAACAGGGGCGCCTTTTTTTTGCGCGATTTCAATTGGTATGAGTTCGCCCTCGAATCGGCCGGCGCTTTGAGCGGCAAGGCAGTTTTTTTGACTGCGCAATGCAAACGCATCTTGGTCCGCTCGACTGGTTTGATGAATCTCAGCGACGTGTTCCGCCGTTTCACCCAGTGTATCCGTGCCGTGAAGCACCTGCATCCGTGGATTGACCATGCGCCATCCCAACATGGTGTCGAAGGCGGTCACATCGCCGCGCGCATAACCCTCCTGTGCTTTTGGCAATACAAGCGGTGCCCGTGACATGGATTCGACCCCGCCCGCGATCACAATATCTGCCTCGCCGGAGCCGATAAGGCGCGCCGCATCGGCCACCGCTTGCATTCCCGAGGCGCAAAGGCGATTCACCGTGACGCCGGGGACCTCGACAGGCAAGCCGGCCAATAATACGGCCATTCGTGCTACGTTACGGTTGTCTTCACCGGCTTGGTTGGTGCAACCGAAGATCACATCGTCGATGGCATCGACGGCGACATCCGTTCGCGCGACGAGCGCACGGATGACGGCTGCGGCCAGATCGTCGGGTCTAACCTGCGCGAGAGCCCCACCAAGGCGCCCGATGGGGCTGCGAACCGCGTCGACGATGAAGGCTGGCCTCGGGCTCATGTTGAATCACTTTTTCTTGGGTTTATCGGCCCACGGCGGCGGCAAAATGGGTCCTCGTTCAAGCTCACGCCCGGTTCGTTGCAATTCGATCTCGCTGATGAGAATTGCCGGCGCGACCGTTGATACCGGGATGTAGCCGGACTCAGCACCGCAGAATCCGTTGAAGACGCCCGTCTCGTCGGAGGTGGCTGCAATACGATTCAGCGAGCCGATCGGCGTTCCGACAAACTCGACACCCTTGACCATGGTTTCCTTGCCCGTCACGGCGTCCACGCGATACACGATGCGAGGCACACCCTTGAAGGCCTGGAAATCATAGCTGCTGGTGTTGGTTTGCCCGCCCGTGATGTCCGAGATGATGAGACCGAAATCTTTCCCTTGGCGTTTGATTTCTTCAAGCAGCATCTGTTTGAGCTTGGCGTAGGGAACCTGCTTCGTCGATCGCACAATGGTGTTGGCCATTCGACCGATCGGATCGGATGTGCTTTCAGAACGTCCATGGCCGTTGGATTGAAAGACGCCCTTGACCGGCGTTCGGCTCATCAGATAGCTGCGCAAGATGCCGTTTTCGACGAGTTTAACCGGGGTCGAGGCGACGCCTTCGTCGTCGAAACGGTAGTAACCGTTGAGGGCCGTTTTGCCCGCGGAACGCTGCGTGGGATCGTCCATCACGCTGATGAATGTGGGCAAGACAGGCTTACCGATTTGTCCCTTGAACGTGGCGCCTTCGTGGTTGGAGTTCTGTCGCTCGCCTTCGAGGCGATGGCCGAGCGCCTCGTGAAAGAACACACCGGCTGCCTCGGGCAAGAGGATGGCCGGTCCGTTGTACGGATCCAACATCGGTGCTTTTCGCAGCGTTTCGACTTCGCGAACCACGAGCGCTATCGTCTCGGTCAGTGTCTTTTCGTCGGGCAGATCTTGTTCCGTGGCACCGTAAACACTTTTGCCATGGTTCACCAGCAAGCCATTTTCACCCAGAGCCACGGCATTGATGTGCAGGCCAAACACGGTTCGTTCGTTAACGAGCGCTGTGCCTTCACTGGTTGCCAGCGTGCGCGTTTGGTGTGAAAGGCTGATCTTGATGCTGGAATCAAAAACGGTCGGATGGCGCTTGAAGAGCGCGGAAAGGCGGCGCAGTTTTTCACGCCAAACTTCCATCTCGAAGGCAATCTGCACCGGGGCGTCGATGTGAATCTGTTTTGTTGCGCGCGAGAAGCTGGGAAGGTTTTCGTCCTCGACCACATTTGTGACACGCTTGCCGCGTTTTTTGTGGAGTGCGGAAAGCGCAGACTTGTACTCGGCATCGGTTTGCAGCCACAAGGTCGCGCGAAGGGCATCGACATCGCCATCAAGGGGTGCCGAGACCGGAGGCCGATAGCGCTGAAAATCGTCGAAGTCGTAGGCGTTGTCAGAGGTGTCCGCGGTGTTGTCGAACTTGTAATCGCCGACTCGAACCTCGACCGAGGCATGGCGGGCGCGCTGACTGCTGTCGTCCACGATCGCGCCGAAACGGGCGCCGATCTCGCGTTCGTCATAATCGCGCACGAGGTATCGAATGAAATACGGCTTGTCCTCGCCGGGCAGCTGCAATCGGCTTTGCGATCGGGCAAGTTCGGTTTGCACCGCTTTCAGCACGATCAACCGGGGATCGTCTGCCCCCCGCGCCGACGTGGAGACGAGTGTACCCAGGATCAACGTCGCGAAAAAACGCACCCTTCGACGGTAGCACTGTTCGTGTCCGAATGCGCTTCCGCGTGTTATGAAGGACAACACGAATGGACAAGATCGTCATTCATGGTGGGCACCGGCTGCGCGGTGAAGTACGGGTTTCCGGCGCCAAAAACGCTGCGTTACCCATCCTCGCGTCGTCCCTGTTGACACGTGGCCGGAACATTTTTCGCAATGTGCCCGCGTTGAACGACGTTGCGACAATGGGTCGCCTGCTTGAAGAACTCGGCGCCGAGGTCACGCCCGGGCATCGCTCGATTGTCGATACCTCCCACGTGAACAAAATCGCCGCGCCCTACGATCTGGTAAAGACGATGCGCGCTTCGGCTCTCGTGCTCGGGCCGCTGGTTGCACGTTACGGACACGCCGAGGTGGCACTGCCCGGCGGATGTGCGATCGGTGCGCGCCCGATCGATCAGCACCTGAAAGGCCTTGAGGCGCTCGGTGCGAAGATCACGCTTGACCACGGGAACGTCACGGCGAAGGCGAAACGGCTACACGGAGCGGTGATTGTGTTCGACATGGCCACGGTGACTGGCACCGAAAACCTGATGATGGCCGCCGCTCTGGCAAAGGGCACGACCACGCTAGAAAACGCCGCCTGTGAACCCGAGGTCGAGGAACTCGCCACGGTCCTCAATAAAATGGGTGGGCGGGTGCAAGGTGCTGGCACGTCGGTGATTCACATTGAGGGTGTGGACGAACTTCACGCAATCGATCACGCCATCATTCCCGACCGCATCGAGGCGGGTACCCTGATGGTTGCCGCCGCGATGACGAAGGGAAACGTTCTGATTCGGGATTGCGTTCCCGAACATCTGGATGCGGTTATTGCCAAATTGCGCGCAGCGGGAGCGACGGTAACCATCGAAGCCGAAGGGGTTCGTGTTCGCGGCGCCTCGCACGTCCAGCCAACCGACATCGCGACGCGCCCGCATCCGGGTTTCCCGACCGACATGCAGGCGCAATTTATGGCCTTCATGACGATGGCGAAGGGTCAGTCTGTACTGACCGAAAACATTTTTGAGAATCGCTACATGCACGTCATGGAGCTACAGCGCATGGGTGCGGAAATTCTCATTGAAGGGAGAACGGCCATTGTTCGAGGTCCCTGTCGACTGAAGGGTGCACGCGTCATGGCTACTGATCTGCGTGCCTCGGCTGCCCTTGTTCTCGCGGGCCTCGTGGCCGAAGGTCGCACCGACGTGTCGCGCATTTACCACCTGGACCGCGGATACGAGCGGTTGGAGAAAAAGTTGCGCTCGCTCGGGGCTGACGTGAGACGAGGCCGTGACAAGGGGGTATAAAGCAGGCCCCATGGCTTCCGGGACCCCCAAGAAAAAGGCCTCCGCCCGCAAAACGCCGTCGGCATCTGCGCCTCCGGCAGGTCCGGTGCTGGTGTTGGCGTTGCCGCGCGGCCGCATCAAGGACGAGGCCGTAGAGCTTTTCGGCAAGGCCGGGATTGATTTGTCGGCGGTCAATGACGCAAAAGCCTCTCGGCTCCTCATTATCGAAGTTCCGAAAGCGAATATGCGCGTGCTCATCGTGCGTGATCACGACGTGCCAGTTTATGTGGAGCATGGCGCGGCCCACATTGGGATTGCCGGGCGAGACGTGCTTGAAGAACAGAACCGCGACATCTACGAACCGCTCGATCTGGGTATTGGTCGCTGTCGGCTTGCCGTTGCAGAGGCCATCGACAAACCAGTCGTGGAAGGCGATCACCTTCACCTGCGCTATGCAACCAAGTTTCCTGGTTTAACCAAACGCTTCTTGCGCGAGCGCGGCATTGTGGCCGAGGTGATCAAGCTCTACGGCTCGATTGAATTGGCACCGCTTGTCGGCCTCGCCGATCGCATCGTTGATCTGGTTTCAACGGGTGAGACTTTGAAACAGAATAGACTGGTGGAAGTGGAGACCATCGCTGAAGTCAGCGCCCGTCTGTGTGTGGGGCGGGCCGCAAGTCGATTGATGTCGACTCGAATCGACGATCTGATCGCGCGACTATCGCGGGTCGTCGATGCGGGTTATGCTGCTACAGGCGCGCAATAATATGGCCGGCGACAACAAGGATTCCCTCGACCTTCGAGCCGAGCTTTCAGAGGGCCTCATCTACCATCCGCGCGTGACGCACCAGGGGTTGTGGACTCGAGCTGAAGATCGGCAGCGCATTGCAGCCGCCTTGCCCCAGTTCGTTCCCTTTGGTGGCAAGCGTTATTTGGGCTGCACCTGGATCCTCGACTGGGATCACCGTCTGCCCTCGCGCCACACGATGGTGCGGCTATTGGTCTACTACTCCGATGTGGCACGGGAGGCCGGACTGCGGACGCTCAAGGAGCGCCACGAGCGCATTGCCCGCGAGGATCTGTTCCCGGAGTTTGACGTTGCGGATTTCGCGGGTCTCATTGCCGATGAAACCTATGAGGCAGAGCTAGAAGTGGGCGGCACGCCACCTGCAAAGTTTCGTCTTGCAAGTCAGTGGAAGCGAGATGTTCGTGATACGGATGGTCGCAAGGCTGAATCCATCGCACGACAATCCGACGACTTCAAAAAGGTCGCCTCCGTCATGACGGAGCGTGCCACGGGCCTCGGCGATCTCGAAGCGGCCGAGTGGGCGGCTCCAAGCGAAACCGGTCACGAACGTTGGGGCATTGAGGTCTGGTATCTGCGCAGCTTCAACGGGATGGTCGGCGAGGGCACCGCATTTCTAGTCGATCTCGAAGCCTCCCGCGTGATAAGCCAGCGCGAGTTCCAGTTTCGCGCGGGCTAAGCGTCAAGCGTCAAGCCGCTTGCGCGAAGTCGCGACCGAAGACTTGAGCGAATGCGCGTATGACGGCGGGCTTGACCGCATCAAGCGTCACGGTGCGACCGAGGCAGCTTGAAAACGAGGCCATGACATTGGCGTCCAATCCACAGGGGTTGATGAGTGAAAACCGCGAAAGATCGGTTGAAACGTTGAGTGCGAAGCCATGCAATGTGACCCATCGTTTACAGGCAACGCCGAGCGACGCCAACTTTCGCTGGGGTTCATCCAGCGTCCACATGCCGGTCAATCCGTCTTTGCGACCACACGACAACCCGATGGATGCTGCGGCCTGGATGAGCGCTTCCTCAAGATTACGAAGGTACAGGCGCAAGTCGCGCTCGTCGGGGCGCAACTGGAAGATGGGATAGCCAACCAGCTGCCCAGGTCCGTGATACGTTACGTCCCCACCCCGTTCGATCTCGAAAACGGGAATGTCCGCCCCTGGCAATACGTTTTCGCGATGGGTCCCCCGGCCAAGCGTCAGCACATCCGGGTGTTCCACGAGGACAAGGGCATCCGCGATCTCATCTCGCTGGCGAGCCGCGACGAGCTCAAGCTGTCGCCGCCAGGCCTCCCCATATTCGAGGCGGCCCCAGTCAAGCACCACAGCGGGCACATTGGACACGGAGCACTCAGGGCCGCTTGGGGAAGGTCGGCGCTGCTTTTGACCCGAACCGACGCAGCGGTGTCGCTCGCACCCTCCGGGGTTCGACGGGGTTCAATTTTCGAGTGGCATCTTCTGCGGCTTCTCGAACCAGTTGCTGGGCGATGATTTTCGCCCGCTTTTCGTCGCGTTCGCTCAAGCTCTCACCGTACGCCCATTGAGCGCCAAGTCAACCAAGAAGGTTGATGCGATTCGGCAGGGCCTGGCAATCAGTCGATGGGGGTCAGTTTGCGCTCGGACACCATCACCCGGTTTTTTCCACCACGTTTGGCGTTGTACATCGCCGAGTCCGCGCGTTCGAGCAAGTCTTTTTCGGTTTCCTTGGCCCCAAGCTGCGCTACCCCGAGACTGGCTGTAAATTTCAGGGGTCGCCTGTCCTTGACGTTGACCGCAACGCTTTCGATCTCGACCCGGAGTCGTTCGGCAAAGCGAACCGCCCCATCCAAGTCTGTATCCCGTGCGAGAACGGCGAATTCTTCGCCACCGAAACGGAAGGCCAGGTCCTCGCGGCGGGCGCACCGAAGAATGGCCTCGCCCATCGCTGAAAGCACGGCATCGCCAACGGGATGGCCGTGCTCGTCGTTGACGCTTTTGAAGTTGTCGAGATCCGCAATGATCAAGGAAAGCGGTTTGCGGTGCCGTTGTGCGGCGGCCCGTTCCGAACCGAGGCTTTCGTCGAAGTGGCGTCGGTTGTAGATACCGGTCAACGGATCCAACAAGGCAGCCTCGCGCAACCGTTCGTGGTGCGCGTGTTCAGTTTCATTCATCCAGGAAAACCGGATGATCGTCGTGCTTCCAATGCGGATCAGATCATTGGCATTCAACGGGGTTCGATCGACGGGTTTTTCACCCACGAAGGTCCCGTTTCGACTGCCAAGGTCCTCCAGGATCACCGAATCCGCAGTGATGATGATCTGGGCATGCTTTCGCGATACACCGTCATCGTCGAGGCGCAGATCGCTGTCGGCCGCGCGCCCAATAGAGACCACGTCGGGGGTGTCCATCGGGAAAAGCTGACCTTCGGCTCGTCCAGAGATAACGGTCAAGCAGGGCTTTTGCTCCGACGCTGACGTCGGTGGCCGTGTGACGTTTGTCGTCTTCCCACTCGTGAACTCGTCCGGTGCCGGGGTCAGCGGTGGCAAACTATCGGCCGTTTCCGGGCCGTTTGGCAACAAGCTCCTCGGTGGACGCGAGGCCTTGCGGGGCCGATCAAACGAGGAGCGGGTTCGGGGTCGAATGGCCATGGTGCGGTCTTTCAAGTCCGCACTCGATCAAATCGGCCGGAATCGGCGCCCCCTTTAGGGCGCCGTGCGGCAAGTGAACCTATTTTTTGGGTGCTGTAGCCGGTACTGCGGCCGCCGGGGCTGGTTTGGCAAAGCCGAGCTCAATCTTGCACTCTTGACCAAGTTCGGCCTCGTGCACCTTCATGCAGGGCATCAATCCGCCTGTTTTCTGCGATTCAGCGAGACAGAGCTTCTTCATGTCGGCCCCACAGACGCCCATAAAGCGGTCTTTAAGGTAGCCGTAGAGCGCCTTGTTGCATTCCTCGCCGTTTTTCGGCTTGTTATCGCGCAAACACTTGGCGATCTTCGATCCGCCAGACGCAACACCCTTGCAGTGGGTCGCGAGCTCGTTTTTACAGATCGTCGCTGCATTCGGCAGATCGTCCGGTACTGCGGCGGGCTTCGGGGGTTCGGGCGTAGGGGCCGGTGCCGGAGCAGGTGCATCGACGGGTGCAGCCTCGACCGCTGCGGGAGCTGCCTTGTTCGCCTTCGGCTTTTTCTTCTTGGGTGCGGCGACCGCAGCCGAAACCGTGGCAAAGAGGGCCAGGGTCAAAACTGAGGTCACAAATGTGTTGCGGTTCAAACGATTGATGCTCATTGCGGGGGCTCCTGCGGTTGGGGATGGGCCAGTGAATCGACGACGGCCTGCAAATCAGCAGGCAGTGGGCTGTGCACTGTGACGGGTCGACCAGTCGTGGGATGGGGAAAGGTGAGGGAGGCGGCATGCAGCGCGTGTCGCTGCAGACCATCGAAGCGTTCCAGTAACTCGGGGGTCATGCCGTGATCGCAAAATGCCATGAATTCGGCTTCGGATGCACGGTAGATTTTGTCGCCCATGATGGGATGTCCCGATGACGCAAGGTGGACACGAATCTGATGCTGCCGCCCGGTCAGTGGATGGCAGCGCACCACGGCATGATGGTCAAAGGCCTGCTCGACCACGATATCGGTTTGAGCGGACAGGCCGCCCTTCGTGGGACCCATCACCATGTGGGTTGCTGTATCGAGCAGCGCAATGGGCATGTCGATATGGCTTAAGGCGGGCGACGGAACTCCGTGCACGATGGCGCGATAGGTCTTGTCGATCTCGCGACGCTCAAACGCCATCTTCAATTTTCGCGCGGCGGCGCGGTTACGCGCAACGAGAAGCACACCCGATGTTTCTCGGTCGAGGCGATGGCAAACTTGCAACGGTTGTCCGGGATAGCGTTCACGCAACACCGCGGTCAGTGTGTTGCGGACGAACTTCGCGGTAGTGTGAATGGGCAGACCCGCGGGTTTGTCGATGGCGATGTAGCCGTCGTCCTCGGCCAAAACAGTGAATTCACGCGGCACATCGGGCTCGATTGGTGCTGGCCGGTCGAGGTGAATAATTTCTCCCTTGCGAACGCGGGAAGCGGCGCGAACCCTTCGGCCATCTGCAAACGAAATTTGTTCCTCGAGAATGCCCTGGATGCGTGTGCGCGACAGCCGACCGATCCGGAATTTCAGGAAGTGATCGAGCCTCCACCCATCACATGAGGGTGGAACGGGTATTCGAATGGCGATGATGTCGCGCACGCCGTCATCGGCTGCCGTCATGCTCAATCCCCGTCGATGTCACCCTTCCAATGCCAGTTGCCCCGCTCACTGTCCTCGGGGCGAGGCCGATTGGATTTTCGCTTTTCCTTTTTTTCCTTCTTCTCGAAGGTGCGCCGTCGTTGCGCCTCGTCGGTAACGGGAGGGGGAGGTGCTGCGCCGAATCGGGGCGGACCACCAAATCCACCGCCACCTCCGGGCGGGCCGCCAAATCCGCCAGCCGGCCGGAATCCGCCCGGTCCACCGGGACCACCGGGACCACCGGGACCACTGCGGAAACCACCTGGGC
>JAYUPZ010000159.1:0-9605 GCA_043759805.1 Myxococcales bacterium
CGGGACAATCCCGACGCCCGCATCCTGATGGTTTCCAGTTATCGGGCGGAGATTGACATTGAGCGGGCCAAACGGGTCGGGGCTTGCGGATACGTCTTCAAGGAAGCGGGACCGCAAGAACTTCTGCGCGCGATCCGAAGCGTCGCCGCGGGAGAATCGCATTTTCCCGCGGAGGAAACCGTCGGCCCAAGGATCACCAACGCGGGCGAGGAGGCATTGACGACGCGGGATCTGCAGATCCTCAAACTCATCGCGCAGGGATTGAACTACAAGGAGATCGCGGAGAAACTGGGTATGAGTCCCAACTCGATCAAGGTCTACGCATCGAAAATGCAAACCAAGATGGGCGTCAAAAGTCGTTCACAGGCGGTATTCGAGGGCATTCGGCGCGGCCTCATCACAGACATCCGGCGCACCGACTAGCGACGAATGCGTCGGCGCAGAGAGTCGGCGCGTTCCTCACGTCCGATCGCCTTGAACGTCGCCGAGAGATTCAGTAGAGAGTCCGAGACCATTTGGAGTTCGGGCGCGTGCGCGTACGCCTGCAACAACATCCGCTCGGCACCGTCCAGATCTTCTTTTAACCAGGCGTAACTGCCGCGATAAAAGTCGGCAAGCGCGGTTTGGATCCGACGAACCGAGTCCCGATTTTCGCTACCGTCATAGTCCACCAAACCATCGGGTGTCTTCCAAATCGGCAGGAGCAGGAGGATAGTGTCGATGCCGAGATCCGCATCTAGCGTCTTGGGTGCGCCCAACTCCAATTCGGGATGATCATCGGTGTTCTGTGGACCGGTCCCGGCCCACGCCAACAGGGATTCACGTTCAGCGACAAAGCCTGCAAACATTTCGGGCAAACGCGAAAGCTGCGAAGAAACGGCGGCACGCTGACGCTCAGGAGGCCCGGACAGGCGCGCCTCAACATGATTCCATCGTAGATGTAAAGGCGATGAGCTCCCACAAAAACCCAGGATGGGCGTCACCATCGTCCAGCTACCAAGATAGATTCCACCCTCTGGAAAGACGGAAAAAAAAGTGCGTGCAACCGTCTTGATCTGGTCGGATGCTGCTTCCTGCAGCGAGATCCACTGACAGTAAAGGCCAGTAGGCGTCAACAAATCGCGCACGGTCTCGAAATGTTCTCGTGAATAAAGAGCGCCTGTTCCTGCTTGCGCCGCGTGAAACAATTCGCCAAGCACCAAATCGTAATGCTGTTGGCGAGTTTTGGCATTGGCAGCAAAAGATCGCGCGTCTGCGATGTGAAGAGAGACATTCGCACGCCGGGCAAGACCATGATTGCTCTTCTCAAAGAACGACACCGCCCCGTGAATTTCAGGCAGGAGCTCGACGCCCTCAAACGTTGCCAATGGCAGTCCAAGGACAGTCGCCCCCATTGTGATGCCCGATCCAACGCCCAGATTCAAAACACGTACCTGCGCTTCGTCGCGCACAAACAGCGTGGGAAACATCCCTTGCCGCGTTTGACTGATACCGGCCGAATCTCCGCCTTCGCCGAAGTTGTTGTTGGTGCGCAGGCGCCGACGCCCAGAGGGAGACTCTTCGATGGAAACCGTCACACCGGCCCCTTCTCGCGCCCAGACAAGGTGCCATCCCGGCGTGGTCGTAAATCCATGCAGGCCGTTTCGCAAGGCGGCGAATACGACCAGACTCAGTAGGACAAAAACCGCAATCGAAGCACGGGATGGCGACGTTTGGCGATTGGCTTCGGGCTTCAGGATCGCAAAGCTCAGCCAGAGCAGAAACACCGTGAGAACGGCAAGCCCGTAGGTGCCGAACATCGGCAGCAACACCAGTGAAGAAACGATGGGTGCCAGGGTGCAACCTATACCGTTCCATGCGGCCGCGAGACGAGCGCCCTGCGCGGGGTTTGTCACGGATGGATGCGCGGCAAGATGCAGGTAGATCCACGTCGTGGGAACGGCCGCGGGCGCTGCGACCAGAAGTCCAACCACCGTCTCGGCAACCACGCTCGACGCAAATCCCGTCCCAAGAAACGTTTTAAGAGCGTCGTGGAGAGGTGACGCCAACTGCAAGAGTGGCAGCCACAATAAAACCAGAACCAACGCGACCAGGACTAGCGTCCGCGATGAAATGCGCTTACCGGCCGGTTGGCGACCCATCACCGCCGCAGCCAGTGCTGCACCCAGAATATAGGCACCGATGCCTATAGCGAAGGTGTAGATGGTATCTGAGAGGGTCACCGCCAGGATGCGGATCGCAATGATCTCAAGGGTGATTGCAACAAATCCGGAAAGCAGCAACGCCCATGCGACCGAGCGCGACAAGGGCACAGAGGTTCGCGAATCCGCCACCGGCTCATCCTCCGCCGCGGTGGATAGCCGTGGTACCCAGAGCCAAACCAGCACAGCCGCGAGCAGGTTTCCTCCGATCGCAAGACCTATCGTACCACGGACTCCAACCAGACCGAATAGCACAAAGGCGCTGCCGAACGAACCAACGACTGCGCCTGCGGTGTTGGCGGCGTAAGCACGCCCAAGCAAAGCCGTGGCATTGAGGTTCGATGTCGTCTGCGAAATCGCCCGTGCGATCGCCGGAAACGTTGCACCCATCAACACGGTTGCCGGCAAACACACGAGCAACGTAAGGCAAAGCGCGAAGATCGCCGTGCGGGGACTGGCCGAGCCATCCGAGATCCCGTCGGCCCACATGAGTGCAGCCTCAAGGGCGACCGCTGAAAAGACCCCCGCGCCGGCGATACAAAGCTCGAGCTTGGCGTAAAAACGCGCACCGTCCCGGGCGCGCACGGCTCGGTGTCCAAGCCAAAACGCCCCCAGAGTGATCCCGGCAAAAAAAGCCGCCAAAACGGACTGCCCCGCAGACGCGGTACCCCCGACCAATACCGAAAGCTTCCGGGCCCAGACGATTTCGTAAACGAGACCACTGGTGCCGGACAGGAGAAAGGCCAAGGAGAGCGCGATTCTGGGCGACAAGAGCACCATCATAACGGCAGACGGACCGAAGTTCCGCTTTCGAATGTTAAGTCGGCGCCGTCACCTCGAAAGCCCATGCGCATAGTGAGCGATATTCCTGCGTTTACGCATTATCCCGCCGCCTTATTGAATCGCGCTTGACTTGACGCCGGACCGGGAACGAACCTCCGAGCCATCATGATCTCCCGGTCTTCGGCCACTTTTTCAAGCATCCTTGCGCTGTCCCTTATTGCACTTTCTGTTTGCAGTCACGGTAAAGCGCCCGTCACACCACCAATAGCGTCCCCGATGACTGTCGATTCGCTTCGAGTCGAAACGCTCGACGCACCCATTGGCATTGGGACACGCCGTCCGCATCTCGGATGGAAGCTTCATTCGTCCCGAAGTGGCGAATTGCAACACGCTTATCGAATACTGGTTGCAAGCGATCGGGCGCACCTCGATCGCAACCACGGCGATTTCTGGGATACGGGCAAGGTTCTTTCCGACAAGCAGAACGAAATTCCGTACGGCGGCGCGCCACTCAAAAGCGAACAAACTGTTTACTGGAAGGTAGCCGTCTGGGATCGCGACAACAGGATGTCGCCCTTCAGCGAAGGGTCAAACTGGGAGATGGGTCTGCTCAATCCTTCCGACTGGAAAGCCCGCTGGATCACGGCCGGCATTCCATCCACGCCTGCCTCGCCCCCCATGGACCTGTCTCATGCAAAGTGGATCTGGTTGACGGGAGACGCAAAACAAGAGTTTCCAACCGGCAAGATTCGCCTTCGCCGTGCATTTGAAATCCCCTCCGGTCGAACAGTAGCACAGGCAAAACTTTTCGCCGGCGTCAACGATGCGGCGACCATGGCCATCAACGGCACCGAGGTCCTCCGATTCCGCATCAACGAGGCCATCGACGCAGTCGACGTGACCCGACAGGTGAACCCCGGGAAAAACATTATCTCGGCGCTCGCTGAAAACGGTGCGGGTGCGGCGGGGCTCATCGTACGACTCGAAGTACAGTTCACGGAAGGGCCACCGCTGGTTGTGTTCACCGACGCCGATTGGCGATGCGTACGTGACGAAAGTGCAGGCAACAAACCGCAGGATGACTGGCAAAGGGCGGGGTTCTCGGATCGCAAGTGGGCGCCGGTTCGTGTGGTGTCGGCGTACGGACAGGGACCGTTGCGAGACCTGCCGCCCGTGGTGACGTTTTCGTTGCCTGCCCCCTACTTCCGAAAGACCTTCGCGTTGGTTGCGCCGATCGCCTCGGCACGCTTGCATATCGCGGGACTTGGCTACCACGACGCCCATATCAACGGGGTTCGCGTCAGCAGTCACGTCCTCGATCCTTCGTATACCGCCTTTGACAAACGGATTGAAGTGGTCGTTCACGACGTGACCGGTCTCGTCAAGCAAGGTGAGAACGCCATTGGCGTGGTGGTCGGCAACGGTCTGTATCACCAGCACGACAAGGATGCCTGGGACTTCTTCAAGGCCCCGTGGCGCGACGCGGTCAAACTGCTTGCCGAGTTGCACGTTCAATATCAGGACGGCAAGACCGAGATCGTTGCATCCGGAGAAGACTGGCGACAGGGTGACGGTCCCATCGTATACGACGGCACCCGGCACGGCGAAACGTACGACGCCCGTCGCGAGATTGCCAAGTGGTCATCCCCCGGCGCAGACGAGTCTCGCTTCGGACCCGTAGAGCTCGCCAAGCCAACAAACGCGATCCTTGTCGCGCAGGAGCACCCACCCATCCGAGTCACAGAAACTCGGAAACCTGCATCCATCAACGAGGTGCAGCCGGGTCTATTCATCCTAGACACCGGTCAAAATCTTGCGGGCTGGCTTCGCATTCGGGTGACCGGCAAGGCGGGCACCACTGTCAAGCTCCGCTACGGAGAGAAACGGCATCTTGATGGAAAGCTCGACAGGGGCAACATCGAAGGACTCGTCCGTTCAAGCCGTTTCCAGACCGACGAATACATTCTTAAAGGCGACGGTATCGAGACATGGGAGCCGCGTTTCGCCTACCATGGATTCCAGTACGTCGAAATCACGGGGTGGCCAGGCACCCCAACGGTAAACGATATTGATGTACGTGTCGTTCATTCGGACTTTCAATCTGCAGGAACGTTCGAGTCTTCGAGCGAACTGCTGAATAAACTGCAACAGGCCACTCGCTGGTCGTACCGAAGCAACTTCCATTCCATCCCCACCGACTGTCCACACCGAGAAAAAAACGGCTGGACTGGCGATGCTCACCTCGCAATCGCGACGGGCCTTTTCAACTTTGAATCGGGAGCCATGTACCGTAAGTGGGTTCAAGATCTACTCGATTCCCAGACCGAAAAAGGCGATCTTCCCGGCATCGTTCCTTCCGGTGGCTGGGGCCTCGACAACTGGAGTGGCCCTTCGTGGGAGGTCGCGCTTTTCGAGATCCCCTGGACAATGTACGAGATGAACGGAGATCAACGGGTCTTGTCGCAGGTGTTTCCGGCATGGGAACGTTACCTCGCCTACGCTGACAAGCGCTCGGTCGACGGGATCGCCGACTTTGGCCTTGGTGACTGGGTACCGCTGAAAACCAAGACGCCCGTGGCAGTGACGTCGACGGCGATGGTGTATCGCATGGCATCTCTCGCGGCCCGCGTTGCACCGCTTGTGGGACGCGGCGAACGCGCCGGACATTTCGCAGCCATGGCCGGCCGAATCAAAATGGGTTTTGCTCGGCGATTCATTCAGGCAGACAGTGCCACCGTATCGGACAACGAACAAACGGCTCTGGCGATGGCGTTGTCCTTCGGCATAACGGAAGGCGATCTCTATAAACGCATTGCCGCACGCCTCGCAAAAAGTGTCACGGATGGAAGGTCCCATCTGGACACCGGCGTCATCGGCGCCAAGTACGTCCCGCGCACATTGTCGGAGGCAGGGTATCAGGATCTCGCCTACAAAGTGTTAGCCGCCGATGATTTTCCAAGCTGGGGATACTGGATCCGACAGGGCGCAACCACCTTGTGGGAAGACTGGAAGGGCGAGTCTTCACGAAACCATATTTTCTTCGGCGATTTGAGTGCGTGGTTCTTCGATCACCTTGCCGGCATACAACCGGATCCCGACGCTCCGGGATTTGCACACTTTTTCCTTTCGCCGTTTGCACCCGAGGGACTTGACCACGCCGGCGCTCAGTTCAACTCGATTCGTGGCACGATTGAAAGCCGATGGCGGCGGACGGAGAACGGAGTGCAATACACCTTTGTTGTCCCGCCCAACAGCCGCGCCACCATTGCCCTGGCCACTCTCCATCCCGAGCGCGTGACCGAATCTCAAGTCGTCGTAAGCGATTCGTCGCACATTAGTGTCCTTCATGAGGATTCGACCAATCTGCTGCGCATGAAAGTCGGCTCGGGAACGTATGTCTTTTTGGTGCCACGATGATGATGACGCCGGCTCTGGCCACTCTGGTTGTCTTGAGCGCCGCGGCGCCGGTCGATCCCTCGTCGAACCGGCACAAGCCACTCGACATTGACGTGGATTGGCCTTCCTTTTTGGCGCGTCACGATCTGCAGTACGCCCGACTTCCGGAATCCTGGGACCGGGGGGCCTTTCTCGGAAACGGCCGAATGGGTGCGATGATTTACAAAGAAAACGGCGCGTTGGTTTTTGAGCTGGGCGAGACCAGCGTGACTGACTTTCAAAAACCGAACCTGGGTGCAACAGGTCCTTCCTCACCCATGTTGGTTCGGCCACGATTGCCGATTGGCAAGTTCAGCATCCAGACACGAGGGGACATCGTGGGCGGTACGATGAGGCTCAGCCTCTGGAATGCCGAGGCGTCAGCAGAGATTGCAACAACCGCGGGCAAGCTCAATCTACGCGCGTACGTTCACGCATCCGAGCCGTTGCTCGTGATCGAACTCGAGACCTTCGGCGGCGAGGGTGATGTGTCACACGATTTCATGCCAGCACTCGCCGTTTCCGAGGTCAAACTATTCAGACGATTCCCTTTGACGCCGGCCGACATCAACCCGGCGCCGGTCATGACCCGCGCCGAAGACAATCGAATCAGCATTCAGGCACGCAATTCCGGCGGGGCGCATGCCGTTGGATGGCGACAATCAGGTACCGGACGACGACGTACCCTTTTCGTCTCAATTGCGGACGGCAAACTGGTCGAAGATACCGTGGCGACGATCAATCTGACCTTGAAACAGGCTGCACAGCGATCTGGACTGTTAAGAAAGCAACACCAGGCGTTTTGGCATTCGTACTACCCACAAAGTTTTCTTTCGCTTCCCGACACGCGACTAGAGGGATTCTATTTCCTTCAGATGTACAAACTTGCATCTGCCACAAGGAGCGATGCGCCCGCAATAGACACCCTGGGGCCCTGGTACCACCGCACGCCGTGGCCTGGAATTTGGTGGAATCTGAATATTCAGCTGAGTTATTGGCCTGTTTATACTGCCAATCGACTCGATCTTGGCGAATCGCTCCTTGCAATCATTGATCGCAACCGCTCGACACTTCAGATGAATGCTGGGTTCGCAGACAGCGCCGCAATTGGCCGCACGAGCGCCCAAGACGCTTCATCCCCGGTGACAGACAACGACGCCAGCGGGCACCCCGAGCACGAGCTTGGCAATCTGATGTGGGTGCTCCACAACCACTGGCTTCACTACCGCCATACGATGGACGATGCCATGCTACGCGAGCGCTTGCTTCCGGTTCTAAAGCAAGCGGTGAACTACTACTTGCACATCCTCCGGAAAGACGCACAGGGTGTCTATCACACCCCCAGAGCCGTATCCCCCGAGTATCCCAAACCGGCCGAGGATACGAACTACGATCTTTCCCTGCTGCGCTGGGGGTTATCAACGGTTATCACAGCCAATTCGAGACTAAACCTCCATGGTCCCGAGGAATCGCATTACACCAACGTTTTGAAAAATTTGGTACCCTATCCGCAAGGAGCCAACGGATTTGACATTGGCAAGGGCGTACCGCTCGCCGAGTCGCACCGGCATTTCTCACATCTGTTGATGATCTACCCCCTGTCCCTGCTGACACCAGAGACGCCGCGGGATCGAGCGCTTATCGAACAGTCCCTCGCACACTGGATCGGATTCGAAGGTGCGTTACAAGGCTACTCATTTGTCGGTGCCTCTGCCATTTCGTCACGACTCGGCAAGGGCGACGATGCCCTGTCGTTTCTCAATCAACTCATCACGCGTTTCGTCAAGCGCAACACTATGTACCTCGAGGCCGGACCAGTCATCGAAACACCTCTCGCAGCAGCACAAGCGATTCACGAAATGCTTCTGCAAAGCCACAACGGTGTGGTCCGTGTGTTCCCGGCGCTACCGTCCTCATTTGACGACTTAAGCTTTGCGCAGTTGAGAACCGAAGGTGCCTTTTTGGTTTCCGCGCAAAGGCGCAAGGGCCGAACGAATTTTGTCGCGATTCAAAGTCTCGCAGGCGAACCGCTGCTGGCTTCGCTGCCCTTCTCGATTCCGACACAACTCGACGGAAGCCGAACCATTTCGATCGAAAAGCAGTCGCCCGGCATATGGCGTATCGATTTAAGAAAGGGGGAGAACGTTGTTATCGGCGAACAAGGCGCACCCCGTTCGGATGCGCGTATCACGCCAGTTGACGCGAACGAACGCGGAAAGCAGGCATTTGGCGTAAGAGCGGACAACCCTCTATTGCCGAAGCCTGAAGCAAGAATCAAACAGTCGCGTTTCCTCGATCAAGCTGCAGAATCCGAGCCCCGAACGGCAATCCCCGATGGCGTCGTTCACGACTTTCGTATGCGCACAGATGCCTTGGCAACGGTTTACTCATCGAATGGTTGGGAGGAAATCGCGTGGGCCCATCTCCCCAATGAATCACTTCCAGAACTCGGCGCCGAAGCGACCCCCTGGTGGACCTCGGCGGATGAAAGCTCGCGCTGGAAATCGATACACAGTGACGCTGACTGCGTGGATCTCACCGCGCACCGCCGCGAGAACCCTCGCAACGCGATAGCTTATCTCAGTACGACGATCGTTTCGCCGACGCGCAAACAGGCGGTGATACGCCTCGGATCAAGCGACCCGTCGCGAGTCGAGTTTTGGGGTCAATTTGGGGTGCAGAGCTTTCAGAGCTCAGCAGTCCGCCCAATCAAGGCGGGAATGGACGCGTTCCCCGTTGAGCTCCGAAAGGGTCGGAATCGACTTCTTTTCAAGATCATCAACGCGCAAGGTGCGTGGGGAGGATGTCTTTCGATTGAGGCTGCAGATGGCTCAAAACTTCCTGGCCTCCACGTCGACGCCAACTAATTGGCGTAAGCGCCTCATCTCCAAAAATAGTTGAGCTTCGGCGAACGGGGTACGCGTCCCTTTATCTTGTGGGGTACGCCGTGAGACACCAGGAATCCAACAAATCCGGGCTCTTCTTCCTTGTACTGGGCCTGAGTGCCGCCTGCCTCAGCACGGGCGTTGGCTGTTCGGGAACCATAGATGATGGTTCTGGCGCCAACGCCAGCGCGGGTGGCGGCGGCAACAACACGAAGGGTGGATCGGCCGGCAATCGTTCAGGCGGCACCATCGGAAGCCCCGGCAGCCGATTGCTACCGGGCGGTGGGCTTCGACGCCTCCC
>JAYUPZ010000160.1:0-9595 GCA_043759805.1 Myxococcales bacterium
TGGCGTCGGTGCCGCAGTATTCGCGGGCGGAGGCGTTGGCACGATTGCCTTGGCGGCCGGTTCGGATTTGAGCGGCGGGGCTTCAACGGACTTTTGGCAAGCGGCAGAAAGCACAAGCCCAAGGGCCGTTGCGAAGAGCAGTAATTTTCGGTTCAAGGTTCCGGATTTCATGGCGGCCCAGCATAGGACGGAAGCGCTGGTTTTCACAAGCCCACGCCTGACCTAACGATAACCGAGGCGTCTGCGCAGAAACCACTCGCTGCACAGGAGCAAGAGCGCGAGCGCCATCAACCCCGGGTGTGTGCCGATTTCGATCGCCTCGCGGCGGCCCAGCCGTTCCTCGCGCATCGGCTTTATCGCCACCTCGCCAAAGGACTCCTCGTAGAAGGTGCCGCCGCTATCGTGTGCAAGCGCCGCCAACACTTCCGAACGCGCCACCACCTCTTGAAGCTCACGCCCCTGGGCCCGCACGATCAATGCCCTGTCTTCTTCCAGGTTGCGTCCATCAATCGCAGCACGGCCGCGCAATCGATAGGCGCCCGGTGGCAAGTTCTTGAATTCCACGCGTGCCTGCCCGTCGGACGCTGTCTTGACCTCCACGGTTTGAACGGTTTTGCTGGCGTCACCGCCCACGGTCAACACGTCGAGCGTTACAACCACCTCGGCCGCAGGCGTGTAGTCGGCATGCAACGAGCGCAGGCGAACCCCTATCAACTCGCCGCGGTTGAACTCGGGCTTGTCGAGCTCAAGGCGCAACAGGCTCAAAACTGGATCGCGGACCAACCACCGAATCGCGTTCTCCCAAAACTTTTGATAAGAGCGCGCATCGTCTCCGGCCCCGGCAGCCTGAAAACCCCAATGCCAGGCGCTGTCGGTCGCAAGTGCCATCGTTCGGCCGCGTCCCACATCCGCCACTGATAATACCGGTGCGGGCGTCCCATCGGAGGCCTTATCCCGTGGGTGCACCATCAATGCGGTCGCACCCGGAGCAAGTCCCGCAACACGATTGAGTCCGTCGAGCGCCGGCAAATTTTCCCATCGCTTTTGGTTGGCACGTGGCTCAAGCACGAGTGAAGTCACGGGATGCCCATTTCCCGCTTCCGTTAACTTTGGGCGAAACGGACCCATCGAAAAACCTTCTGACGAACCTTGCGAATCAAGCGTCACCGGTAAGATGGGCTCAAGCGCGCTACCCGCGTAGCCACCACCAGAAAATGAAAGATCGCCACCCACCATCACAAGTGCCCCGCCCCCCATCACGTAGTCGCGAACCCCTGGTAAATAGGGTGCAACCTGGTAGGGCCCGTAGTTGAAGTTTTGAAACACCAGCAGATCAAACGAGTGCAACTGTTCGGCGAAGATTTCCTGATAGGGAAACGGAATCAAGGAAAGTTCGCGCTTTTGATCCCAGGGCGCGTCGTCCTCCAGCGTACGCAAGATGAAGAACGAAACCAGATCAACGTTGGGATCGAGGCGCATCAACGAACGCAAGAAGCGCACGTCCCAGGATGGGCGGCCCGTCACGTGTAGCACACGCACGCGATCGCGGATGATCTTGAGAGCAAACACCTGGCTGTTGTTCGAGGACAACGCCTCGCCACTCAAGACCGGCGTGCGGATCTCGAACACCGACTGACCCGGCTGCTGTGGTGTGAAGGGAAACGAAACTTTCGCGTCGGAGGAATTCCCTTCAAGCTTTACGGAGCGGGTGTCCATGAATTGACCGTCGCGGTACAGCGCCACCTCGATGTAACGGCCACCGAGCCCATTTTGGCGAATCACGGCTTCGAGGTTTATGGGGGTGCGTACAAAGGCGAAGTCGTCGGCGAGCACGGTGGCAACCGAAATATCCTTCAGTGCATTTTCGCGCATCCAGACGCTTGAGATGGGAACGCCCAGTTCGCGGACCAAATCCCGGGTTTCCGGATCAAGCGGTCCGGCTCCGATGCGGCCATTGTCAATGCCATCCGACAACAGCACGATGCCGCCCAGATCCCGGCCGCCGTAGCGGCTCTTGATCTCGGTCAGCGTTTCGGCGATGCGGGTAGCATCTTGCTCGGCACGAAAGGTTGCTTCGACCGAGACCGGACTTAAAATTTCACCCATCGTGTAAAAGTCGACACCGTGACCTTGAGCGCGCCATTTCTCGAAACGGCGGTGTTCGCCTCGGACGAGTGATTCGACCCGTGCGAGGCGAGAGTCGCCACCCGAAGGAGGACTGACCCCCATCGAGCGAGACACATCGATCAAGACCGCCACGTGATTGCGAATGCGGGTCACCTCGCGCAGCTCAAGGGTGGGTTCAAGTGCCACCACCAAACAGGCCGCGACCGCCAGCAATCGCAGCACAAACAAGGGCACGCGGTAACCCCGGCGCGGCCCCGTCCATAGACCCCACGCCGACAACGCCACGGCCAGCAATGCGCCGGTACAAAGCAAGGTGGCTGCGGTTGGGCCGAAGTGGCTGCCGAGCACGAGATGCCAGTCTTGAAAGGTAAGCTTGCCCATGGCACCACCATTCAGGGACGAGCGCGCCGGGTACGCAGGATGAAGTCAATGTGGGCTTGCTCTTCCTTGTAATCGAGGCAAAGCGCGTACATCACCGCATTGACGGCGAAGCGAAAGGCCAATTCCCGCTGGCCTTCGCCGCCCGGAATCACCTCGTGTTCCCAGCGTCCATACCCGTCTCGCGCCATCGCACCACAAACATCGTTTTGCGTATAGAGCACCCCGATGCGTTTTTCGCGCTCGACCGCCTCGACGTAGGGAGCCGCCTCGACCCGACCGACCCCGGACTTCAACAGATAAAACGACTTCCACAAGACGTGGCTCTCCGGAACGGCTTTCGGTAGATCTCCTGGCAATAGCCGCGCAAGCAACCGTCGCACAGAGGCATCAAATCCACCTCCCGCGCGACCTTCGGCCGAATCCACAAACAAAAATCCGCCAAAGGTAATAAACCGACGCAATCGTACGACATCTGCATCGGGCAAAGGTGCAAAGCCCCGGTCACCGGTCAGAAAAACCACGGGGTTGGAGAAGAGAGAGGGATCGGTTGGGCGCAGCGACACTGGCTCGGCATCAGCAACCAGACTTGTCCGGCGTTCGAGGGCGAGGCCAAGACGCTTGAGCGCGGTCGGTCGCGGATCCGGCAAGTCGGGTAGCTGCAAACGACACAGACGGAGGCTTCGCGATGGTGTGGCGGCATTTCCGATGCTGCTGAGTGCCAGCGGGAGACCGACGCCCCCGAAAAGCATTGCCCTCCGACCCAGGCCAGTACCCCGGTTTTCGGAATCACTCGCATTGGGTGTGGAAAATCGGCCCGACCCGGCCGATACTGCGGCGGTCATGCGATTTGTATCTTCAAAGGTTTTTTCTTCGTCCATCACGGGCTTGCCACCCCTCGGTCGCCAGGCGGTTGCGAGTATGGCGCTTTTTGCCGCCCTCGTCGCCCCGGGCGTCGTGAGAAATGTCTCGGCGGCCGGACTTGCCCCGGGTCCGCTGCAATTGGCACAGGCCACACCGGACGTTGACCCAAGCGAGGCCGAAACCACCGAGGGTGCGGAACCTGCCCCGCCCGAAACGATCGCTCTGCCCGACCCGGTTTATCACCACACCAATCAATTCGGCCTGTCCATCATGCCGGGCATCGGCTACCGCATCATCGTTCCTTACGGGGATCCTGATAAAGCGGGCATTAGCTGCTACGACGGCAGCAGCACCGCCTCGGCCGGAAAGCGTGTCTGCACCTCACGCGTTCCCTTCTTCATCGACCTGCAGGCTTCGTTTGGCATTACGACCAGGCTCGACGCGATTGTTGATCTTCGCTTTGGTGTTGAAACCGACAAGCCCGGCGGTCGACCCGGCCCGGGTGATACGTTTGCACTAGCGCCCGGCTTGCGGTTCTGGCTCGACGATGACGTGAACTTCAAGTTCTACACGACGATTCAGGGTGTCTTCGACAGCACGGATCAGAACCAGGCCAAGGTCTCGAATACCGACTTCGGCTTTCGTAACGCCAATGGCATGATGTACGATCCGATTCGCAATCTCGGGTTTTATTTTCAGTTTGCCGAGACCCTGGGTTTCAAACGGTGGTTCCGCATGGAACTCGACGTCGGCCTCGGCGTGCAGGTCCGGTTTCCGTAGCCACAGCGTCAAAGCTTGGGCGGACCGGGGTCGAGTCTGCGACCCGTGATCAATCTTGAACCGCGTTCGTATGCCAAATACGACCACGCCCAGCTGATGAGCACGGACAAACGGTTCCGAAAATTGACGAGGTAGTAAATGTGGACGAAGAGCCACGTTATCCAGGCGATAAAACCGCTCAGTTTAAGTTCGCCGACTTGGGCCACGGCGCGACTGCGGCCGATGGTTGCCATCGACCCCTTGTCGATGTAGCGAAAAACGCCCGACACACGACCTTCAAGGCGAGCGACAATCGTGCGTGCTACAAATCGGCCCTGCTGCATCGCCACCGGACTGACCCCGGGCAAGGGTTTGACTGCGCCTTCGGGTGTGAAACTGGCAGCATCACCAATGCAAAACACTTCCGGGTGGCCAGGCAAGGAGCAATCTGCTTGCACAAACACGCGGCCTCCGCGATCCAGCGGCATCCCAAGGCTTTCCAACAGCGGCGATCCACGCACACCCGCTGCCCACAGCACCGTCGTGGCTTCGATCTTTTTCCCACCAACCGTCACACCCTCCTGGTCGATGGCCTCCACATGGGCGCCACTGATGATCTCAACGCCCATTTCTTTCAGACTGATTAAAGCGCGTCGGCTCAGTTCTTCATCAAAACTGGCGAGGATTCGCGGCGAACCGTCAATCAATACCACCCGTGTCGCATCCGACCGAATCGCACGATAGTCGCGCGACAACACAAACGTCGCAAGCTCTGCGATCGCACCCGCCAGTTCGACGCCGGTGGGCCCGCCGCCAATCACCACAAAGGTCAGGTGCTTGCGTTGTTGATGTTCATCGGGCTCGCGCTCAGCTGCCTCGAAGGCCAGCAACACCCGGCGCCGGATCTCAAAGGCATCGTCCAGATCTTTGAGACCCGGAGCAAAGCGCACCCAGTCGTCGTGACCAAAATAACTGTTCACGGCACCGGGAGCCAGCACCAGGTAGTCGTAATCGAGTGGTTGCGTCTCATCGAGCAATAGACGTTTGCCCTTCAGATCGACGCTGCGCACATTGGAGAGCAAAACGCGGGCGTTGGCTTGATCCCGCAGCTCGCGGCGTATCGGTACGGCGATTTCGGCAGGACCGAGCCCTGCCATTGCCACCTGGTACAACAACGGTTGAAACAGGTGGTGATTGCTCTTGTCGACGAGCGTTATATGCACGGCCGCATCGGCAAGTGCCCGGGTTGCGAGCAACCCACCGAATCCACCGCCCACCACGACCACGTGTCGACGAAGTTTTGCCATGATCTGGCGACACGATCAGCCCGAGCACAGGTTGTGTCAACCGGAGCGTGTACCAACAAAACTTTACTTTGCACCAAGGGCGCGCGGTGGCAGGTTGGCAAGAGTCACATGCCAAGCGCAGCGGCGAAATATGTCCTCTGGGGGCAACTGTTAGTCGCCCTCGGCATCCATGTCCCCGCTCACGCAGCCGTGACACCCAGCGTTCCAATCTCCTGCCGGAACGACAGTTCCGGACTTTCCGCGCCTTGTCTTTCGCTGAAGGCGCGCAACGTTTTGCTGTCACCTTCGGGCGAGACGTTTGGCCTTTTGTTGAACTTTGGCCTCGCCTGGCCCGGCGCAACCGGCGGCAAGTTCGAGCTTCTGTGCGAGGAGGCCTATGGCAGCAAGTCACCGGATCACGCGATCCTCCTCGACAGCGGCGCCTTGTTGGTTCCGACCTTGAACGGATTGCGGCGCACGATGCTCGGCGACGGCTGTACCTTTGGGTATGCCGAGGGTATACCGAGGAACGCAATCGTCGTACAGATCGCGGCCGAAAAGCTTGCACCCAGTCGCATCTGGGCCCTCACCACCAACGCAGAACAACAACGCGCCCTCTATCTCTCACAAGACGGTGGTCTGAACTTCGCGCTCGTCCATGCCTTCTCGCCTGGTGTTGTGTTCTGGAACTTGGCTTTATCTGATTCCGATCCGAAGCAAATCTTGTTGAGTGGCTCGGGCACGAACGGCCCCTTTGCGCTGGCCACCTCCACGGATGGCGGTGTTTCGTTCACGCTGGTCGATCCCTTGCCGACTTTTGCCGACGCCATTCAGGGCGTGACGATGCTCGGCGTTTCACCGATGGATTCAGCCACGGTATTTTTTTCGCGCTCTACGGCCACCGGACCCGAGGAACTTTGGCGTTCGCGTGATGGCGGAACGACTGCACAAAAGCTGCTTACATTGCAAGAAGGAGAGGTGTTGTCCGGATTCACCTTCGGGACTTCCGCGCAGGATCTTTTCATTGCCGGTTATCGTCTGCTTCAAACGGCCGGTGTCGCTCCAGCTCACCTCTACGTCTCGAAGGACGGGGGTGACAACTGGAAGCCACCCATCGCATCGAGCGCCGCCGGGCCTCGGCTGCGCTGCCTGCACCACCGCGGTGGTACGCTTTGGGGCTGCGGCGGGGACGCCGGCGAAGGCGATGCTTTCTTGGTCGGTCGATCGATTGACGAAGGGATCACCTGGCTGCCGGTAGCCGATGTTTCCAAACTGTCTCCACTCAAGGCGTGCACTGCCGCGCTCTGCCCTGCAACCGAAGACTGGTTATGCACGGCCTACGGACTATGTGATACCAAACAGCCACCTCCAAAAAAAGTTGGCGGCGGGTGTTCTTCGCTGCCGAATCAAAGCAGCCAAGCAGCGTTCGTGATCGTCTTGTGCAGCGTCGCAATTTTTTCTATACGCCGCCGCTGCGGCAGGTGAATGCGGATTCCACGAGCCAACCCTGCTCGGCGTTCCGTCTGTTCTCAAGCGGCAACGAACGTCGCGAATCGTTTCACCTGGAGCCCGTTCATGACCTTAAATCCGCGCAAACGTTGTCTTGTATTTCTCTGTCTCATCGGCTGCGGAAGCGCTGCAAGCACGAAAAACCACGAAGAAACAAGGGGCAGCGGGGGTGGCGCTTCCGAATCACAGCAAGGCGGCGGCGCCATGAAGGAGACATCCACGGGCGGCTCCGGTGCAGAAAATGTTGCGGGCACAAGCGGTGGTACTTTTGTCCTATCGGGTGGTCAAGGCGGTACGAGGGACGCGTCGGGAGGTGCTATCGGTGGAACATCCATGCCGCCCGCAGGTGGCGGTAAGTCTGCAGCAGACATCCTTGGCTCTGGCGATCACCTTGCAACTTCGGTGAAGCTAACAACTCTCGCCACGGTGGCGGGTTGTTTGAACAAGCCCACGGATCTCGCCTTCAATCCCCTTCGCGCGGGTGAGATGTGGGCAGTCAACTACGGCGACAACAGCGTGTGCATCGTCGCCAATGCCACCATGACGGGCACAAAAAGCGAACGGCGACAGGAAAGTTCGCACGAACACTTCATGCCGCGACCCATGAGCCTTGCCTTTGGTGGCGAGAAGACGACCTTCAATATTCCGGGAACGTTTGCCACGGCAAACGACAGCGCAGGCGATTCCAATCCTGACGACGGTCAACTGTGGAACGGTACGACTCTCTACTCCTCGGATCTCCGTATCTTCGGTAAGTTCAAGGGCGCCGATGGCAATAGCCACCTCGACATGCTCCACGACAGTCCACTTGCGCGCGGAATCGCCTGGGAGAAGGACAACATTTACTGGGTCTTTGGTTCCATGTTTCAGGATGTTACCCGCTACGATTACGCAAGCGATCACGAACGTGGAAACTTCGATCACGGCGATGGCTCGCAGTGGCATTACGTCGCGGGCCTCGTGAAGGGTCAAAACGGCGTCCCCAGCCATCTCTTCTACGACGCCAAGACAGCGTTGCTCTACATCGCCGACACCGGCAACAAGCGGGTAGCCCGTCTACTGACAACATCGGGCACGCTCAACCCGAAACGTCACACACGCAACAAGGACCGTGTCGAAACCAAAATCGATGCGGTCATCGATGGCGCGACCTTGACGGATTTCGTCCCCGCGTCGGCAGGCCTGCAACAGCCTTCGGGCATCGACAAGCTCGACAACGTTGTCTTTGTCTCCGACTTTGCCACCGGCATCATTTATGCCTTCGATACCGACGGCAACAAGTTGAACTGGCTGGACACGGGACTCGGCGCCGGAAAGGTGGCCGGCCTGGCGGTGGGTCCGGATCGCAAACTCTACTTTGCGTCAACGAACGGCAACGCCATATACGTCGTCACGCCCTGATGCGCCCATCGTCGACGACAACGCTCGCCTTCATCGGATTTTGCGCATCCGGATGCGGATCGAATCCATCGCCAATGGATAACGCTCCCGCCGCAACGTTCATTGACGTGCAGCTCGTTCTAAACGGGGCCGGATGTACGGAATCCGGTTGTCACGGCAGCGACAACAAGGGCGGCCTCGATCTTGTGGCTTCACCTTGGGATGCCCTCGTCAATACGAAAGCCGAGGGTTGTATTTCCTCCGATCGCAAACGCGTGGTACCCGGCGATCCAGGAAAAAGTTACCTTTTGAACAAGGTTCGCGGCACCAACCTGTGCGGCGGCACTCGAATGCCGAAGGGCTGTGGAACCGGTGGTGGCCCGAAATGTCTTACGAATGAAGACATCGCGACACTTGAATCCTGGATTCGCGGCGGCGCTGGAATGGAGTGAGTGCTGCCTACTTGCTTTCGATACTGACATTTTTGAAAACGCAGCGGGCGGCGTTTCGAAGGGCTGGGGCGTTTTCGTCGCGGCAGCTGTTCGCCTTCGTCGGAGCGAGATTGCGATCGTTGCGGGCGGAACACACGAGGCCGAGGATGGCCTCGGTGCCGAAAGTCTTCAGCTTGTATGGGTACCAGGTGGCCTGTGGATCGGCGTTCTTCACCTCTTGCCAGTCATTCGCGACTCCGGTTTTCGAGACGTAGGCGCGGAACTCGAGACCGCGGCGGCTGATGCGAACCCACGGCATCGACGGTTCCTTTGGCCAAACCTCCGGCCAGGCGGGCCAATACCAGTACTTGTTTTCAGGCGTGCGACCCACACCATTCGGAGGCGATTCGTTCTTCCAGTGAAAACGCCCGAGAAACGCAGTACGGTTGGCCATACGCCCGGCGATGATCGAATTGCTTGGCGCTTTCGGCTCCAGACCATCGCGCACGTTCAGCACCGCCTCGGCCGCGCCGTTGAGTTGAAAGTTTCCGACCGGTGAAAGTTCGCTAATGTTGGCCGTAAAGTCGAAGTCGCCCTTCACACGCTTCTCAAAGTACACGAGATTGCCCTGATCCCAGCCGTGCATGAAGCCTTCTCCAGAGCCCGTCAGCGTCCAGACTCCGTTGTCGTAGTTGACGGTTCCAGGCACCACCATTGCATCCGGATCGGGACAGCCGTTCATCGCACCGTCCCAGTTGGCAAGCGGCATGAGATCCTTTTGATTCCAACCGGTTTGCACGGTCTTGCCCGCACCAAGCACAAGCGTGGCTGGGTTGTTGGCGTCGCTCTTCGGCAAAGCGG
>JAYUPZ010000161.1:0-2105 GCA_043759805.1 Myxococcales bacterium
AACAAGAACTGACCCCGTTCAAGATTTAACAACACCCGTGTCACGACGGTTTCAGGGCGCTGCGGCGCTAGCGCAACCGAAGCATCGACGAGCTGCAACCCAATCGTGCCTGTGCCTCCGATTTCAACGGCAAGCGCCCGAAAGATCATCGCGGCGTCCGCGCCTTCCACGAGCGCGTTTAGCAATGACTCCACATTGCGTCCCTCGGCATCGACTGCCCGCTGTGCCTCGGCGACGGCCGCGTCGAGAACGAGTGGAATACACGAGGACTGTAGCCGCGCTTTCAGTTCGGGCAGTGCATTCTCCGCATTTGCAATGCGAGCAAGGGCAACCAGCGCCACTCGCACTTGGCCCATTTCAAACAGTGCCTCGGCGGTAAGTCGCCATGAGGAAAAACTTGATCGCTCACCGAGAATCCCGGCGAACGCGTCCGCGTTGAATGGCTGTCCAAGAGAAACCGTATTACATTTGACGCCTGTCTCATCCTCGAACAACCATGTTCCGATCCGGGCGCCTCGGGCGTATTGGCCCTTGATAACCCGAATGCGTCCATCCCCATGGGGGGCAGCCTGTGCCTCATCCAGACGGCGCCACCATTCACCATCCACAATGTCTTCGAACCCCTCGTGGACTAGAAAATGCATCGACTCAAAGATCGCGCTGGATTCGTCATACAAACGGCGGGCGACCCGCCGACTGGCCTGATAGTCGGCTTCTTCGTGCAGGCTCGCGTCTTGTCGCCACCAGCGCCAGGTTCCGATTGACTGACCGGTCCTACCGTCGACAACACCCAGCCTCCAGCGCTGGGTCGATTCCTCGTATTCGGCTATTTCGGAAATACCGGTAGGTGGGGCAGGACGGAGCGAGCCGTCGGACAGCAGGGGATGGCCATCGGCATCGAAGAAGGCCTCGCGTTGCAAGCTTCCCTCGGCGAAGCGCGCATCCATGCGAATCGCGCCCGGCGGAACGCAGCAGACCCGCAAGGGTTCGTCACCCTGTTGATCCGATGCGTAGCACGTCACGACCCCGTCGAGCTTCCCATTTTGATAGATACCGGTACGCGAAACTGCCCCGGAGCGATGGAATCGCGAAAAGGAACCCTGCAACTCGTCTCCCTGCAGCATCCCCTCGAAAGCCAGGGTCCCGTCAAGGCGATAGCGTCGCAGTCGAGATATGCCATCGGATCCAGGCGTCGTCTGCAGCCACTCGGAGGTCTCGTCGTTCCACTGCGCATCCACGGGCAAGGTGGCTGGCCGGGTCGGAACAACGGACGGGGTCATTGCGATGAGACTAGCGCGAGTAAGCGCCGGCCAACAACGAGAAGTTTTGCGATTGCCGTCGGTGGATGGCTTGACGCCTGCGTTATACTCGGCCGCCTCTTTCCAATGAAAACCTGCGCCATTATTGTCCTCTACAGGCAAACCTTGCAGGAATGCTCCGCGTACCGCGCGCTTTTGAAAACGGGCAACGTTGAAAAACTGAATGCGCTCTATGTTTGGGATAACACCCCGGACGCCCCGGCCTCCACCGAATTACCCGCCTGCCCCATCCCGATTCATTTCCACCACGACCCCAGCAACGGGGGGCTCGTCCCGGCCTACAACTGGGCCTGGCAGCACGCACAACAGGCGGGTGCGCAGTGGCTGCTGCTGCTGGATCAGGACGCCACGCCTCCGGCGCGTTACGTAACACGTTTTGAAACACTGGCGTCCGGCTTTCCCGAAGAGGTGGTGTCCGCCTGTCCGACGATTCACCTGAAGGGGACTCGGCTCTCTCCGGTCCCCGTTTTACTCGGCGTTACCTGGCCACGATCAGGATCTGGCTGTGAGCCCGGCGTTGCGAATCACGAGATCATGGCGATCAACTCGGCGTGTTTCGTTCGCATCGCACACCTCGGTCAACGGGGTGGATACTCGACCCGGTTCTCACTCGATCATGTGGACACCTGGTTCTGCGCCGATGTGTACGCCTGCGGCAAAAAGATCTACGTTCTGCCCATCCAGATGGCACACGATCTCAGCATCGCCAATTTCGGGACGTTGCCGGTTGCACGCTGGCAAAGCGTCGTCGACGCGCACGTTCTCGTCAACACGATGATGCGTTCG
>JAYUPZ010000162.1:0-9557 GCA_043759805.1 Myxococcales bacterium
CCGTCACCCTCGGCATCGACGTACCCTAGATCGACAAAGCCGTTGATCGAAAATGCCGGTTCGGGATCGGGATTTCGATACCCAGTATCGCCGGCGTCCGATTCGTCCTGCGATTCGTCCGAATCGGAGCTTTCCATATCGGCCGCCGGGGGCAGGGGAGTTCCATCCGCGCCAATCTCCGGGAGTCTATATGGATCAGAAGCCTTCGGTGCCGCAGTTTCGTTCGTCTGAGCAAACACCGGTGCCGACAGGACCAACAGCGCCATCACGGCTTGCGCCAGAGCTTTCATTTGACTGCCGTCCCTTTGAAGATGACGAACGGACAGTTCGCAGTGATCCCGGTATCGAGGATATCGCCGCGCGGAACGTTTGATTCAATGGCGTCCTGACTGTCGAGCCAGCGACAGTCATTGCCTAATTCGCCATCGGGGCGAATACACGTCGTGGGGTTGATCAGCACGCGCAGCGTGTATCCGTTTCTAAGCTGATCGTTTCTGACGACGGTGTTGTTCGCTGCGCTGGCCGCCAGGGCACTGACTTGATAACTGAACTCGTTGTCCTTCGCAGGAATCTGCACGCCTGCACCATGTGGCAACAGCACCAGGTAAACGCGCCAGAACGAACCAAAATTCGGCGTGTTTGTTCCGATGAGGGCCCCGGTCGCCGGCTGGTATAGCCCGCGGATACCGAGAATTGCGGGCAGCCCCGCGAGCAGGAGTCCTCCTCCATCCTTGTTCCGTACCACCGGAATAAAGAGTGGCTGTTCATCGACCACGCGGGTCGTTGGGTCATAGGTGAAACGGTTTCTTCCGAACCCGAAGACCTTGAACTCGACGTCGTCCACAAACCCCTTGCCCATGCTAACGCCGCCCGTTTCGGTCATTGTGATCGGGTGCCTGTTTTCCACAGTGGCGTTCATCGGCACAAGGCTGCAGAGGCGCGGCTCGCCGGCTTCCATCGGCAATTTGTCGGCGAAGATTTCGTGGACCGAGCGATAGATCTTGGTGTTCGTGGGGGGCACCGTGACGTAATACACTTGCCAGTAAGGGGTATAAAACGCGCTCGTCTTTCCATCGCGGCCCACTGGTGCAACGCTGAATATGGGGAGGTTCGCAGTGGGAACCCAGTTTCCGGTTGCATCGCGGCCGGTTGTGAGAACATACATGGGTTGAACCCAGACCTCGGGGATCTGATTCCAGTATTCCGTCGTGATGTAAGCTGCCACATCCCCTTGCGCAAAGGCCGGAATGACCTTGGCAACCAGGTCGGCACCCACACGAGCGAATCGTCCTGCGAATGGAATCCCGCCCGGTAGGGGCAGGGTGGGCGCGTTGGGATCGGCGGCCAGAGTGCGATCCAGGTCAAACATGGTGACGACACTGGGTTGGGGCCCGGTGTCGGCATCGGGCGCCTCGTGGCAAGCGCAGACCAGTGACATGCCGAGCAACGTACCCCAGACCCTCGATTGTCGAATCATCCAATGCCTCGGTTGGTGTCGGTTCGGCGCGACGGATCGGAAGGCGCCGCCGACGAAAAACGGTTTTCTTCAGTCTGGAAATCGCTCTCGAACAGCTGCGCCATCACGGACTCGAACTGGCCGGTTCCCGACGGCAGGTAAGGGGCGATGGCCTTGCCAAACTCGACAGCGGAGGCATATCGATTCCTGGGATCGTAATCGAGTACCTTGCCCAACAACTCGGGCAGCGGTGCCGGGAGTTGCCGAATCCGTGCGAGCTCATCGACACCGGGTCCTGTCGCTGCCTTGACGAGCAATTCGTAAGACGTACCTTCGGAGCCGTACAGCACCTGGCCTGTTGCACAGTAATACAATACGAGGCCAAGCGAGAAAAGGTCAGCCCGGGCATTAACGTCGGCACCGCGAGCCTGTTCCGGCGACATGAAGCTGACATTGCCCTTGACCACTCCGTGCTGCGTTTGCGTCATCCGGCCTTCCGCCTTGACGATACCAAAGTCGAACAACTTCACCTCACCCCGTGCCGAGATGAGAATGTTGGCTGGTGAAATATCCCGGTGAACGATATTCAGTGGCTTGCCGTCGTCACCCTTGCGGCCGTGGGCGTAATCGAGCGCCTTCAGCGTCTCGGACATGGCCAACAAACAAAGGGGAACCGACAGTGGCTTGCCCTGAGTTTCAATGGAGCGTGCGACTACCCGGCCGAGATCACGGCCAAGGATGTATTCCGTGGCCATGAAGTACTCTTCCCCGACCTTGCCGAAGTCAAAGACGGGTACGATGTTGGAGTGCACCAGCGTTGACGCCAGATTGGCCTCGTCGATGAACTGAGCGACCACAGCGGCATCGCCGGAAAGCTCGGGTCGAAGGCGTTTGACGACAAACTTGCGACGAAATCCTTCCGCCCCGAACGTGACAGCGGTAAAGACCCGCGCCATACCGCCTTCGCCCAGCGTGTCGAGGAGCGTATACCGTCCGAAGGTATTGGTGTCGCGGGTAGATGCCGACCGCCGCGGCGATTCCATGGCCATCGTTTCGCTGATGGGTGATACGGATTGACTCCCGGCAATCGCAACGCCCGATTGCCCCATTGCCGGTGCGGCCATGCCTTTTTCCGTTGTGCCAGAGGGTGGGACGTTTGAAACCGATGGCGCACCGTTGCGACGGAAACTCAGAAATAGAGACACGAGCGCGATGAGTCCGGCCCCACCGAAGATCGCCATCCTGGTTGTCGACGCCGTCTTGCTTAACTCGGAAACCGTAGCACGGTTGTCCGATAGCACCCAGAGCTGGTGGTCCTGAGATAGGGGGACTGACGCTGCAGCCTCTTCGCAATTGGTTACGGGGTTTTGTTGAGTCGGACTACCAGCCGCTATCAACGCGGTCAGGGTGGCAGACGACGTGGCGTCGCCGCCGACAACGCTTGTCATTTTCTGCCGTGCAATGGCGACGGCTTTTCTTTCGGACGCGGCCGTGATCAAGCGATCTGGCGTGAGTGGTGCGATCAAGAGAAGTACGGCGGGTCGTTCGCGGCCTGGGATCTCGATCGGTTGAGCACCGGCCACAGCGACCTTGCCAGCGACCTCGACTATCCCGGTTGTAAACCCGGCGGCAACGGCTCGCTCTATAAGATCGGCCGCGGCAATGTCCTTCGATTGGGCACCGAGAACAACCTCCGGCGAACTGTTTTCGATGGAGATTGCATTGACCATAAATTCGCTTCGGAAGCGGGCCCACCAACGTTCCTCCTCGAATCCTCGCTGGATGGTCCGGGCGATCTCATCAATCGGGTCGCCGGAGCGGGCGAGTCCAAGCATGGCGACGAGTTGTGGAATGTTCGCGGCCGTGGAAACAATCGGTTCGATCTGCTTGATGGACGCCGTGAATTGTTCGGCGGTTTTGCGAGCATCCGAAGTTGCACGCTCGTTCGCCGCGATACACGATTTCTGGCGCAACGACTCGTCGACGCCCCGAACGGATGCTGCCGCCGCGCCGACGGCGGCAATGGCAATGAGCGCGCCGAGGATGCGTTTCACAGGTTGGTATCATCCATCGCGAAACGAAGCGCGTCAACCGGCCCGAGTGGGGCAAATGCTATTGACCGAAGGGTTAGAGCGTCCCGCCGGGTGCTGACGCACCGAAAAGGGTTTCGCCCTCGGAGACCAGGGCCTGCGCTTCAACGGCGAGGCGCATCCAACCCGCGGTCAACTCGCTGCGAGCGAGACCTGACGTTCGAGGCGGCGTCTCGCCTGAAGCACCACTTGGCGCTTGCGCTGCAGAAGCGTTTTCGTCGCGACTGCGGGCCAGATCCGTCCACCCGAGTCGCTTACCTCTGTAAAAATACTCGAGGCGCATGGATACGATCGGCTCGCCGCCTGCGGGAATCTCTCCCTTGCCGAGAACCTCGGCCGGGAAGAGAGCAAAGATACGTTCGTGCCAGTTTGCGGCCGTCGTATCCGGTGTATCGGTGCCCGTCGGAACCAACTGTCCCCCGGGCCGACCGTCGGCAAAGCGTTTGAACTTGAACCGCTTCTTTTCATTGCCCCCGCCGTCACGAACAATCAACTCATCGAACTCTTGCAACAAGAAGCCATGGAACCGGCGATCCACCAGGTTTGATTGCGCTGCGTTGAAGTCGGTGTGGATCTGGTTGGATACCAGATAGACGCGCCCATCATCCAGCGCACGCAGATAGGGTTCGGTGCCACCAGGGGGAGGGGGCGTCAGCGCGAAGCTGCGGGTGATGCCACGATAGGTGACGTGGATTTTCTTTTTGGACTTATCAAGCCCAAGAGACTTTTGTCGGGCCTCGTCAACCACGCCAAGCGAGCGCGAAGCCAAGAGCGGTGCGAACAGTTTCCACATGCGAAGGGCGGCTTCGTTGCCGCGCAATTGCCGCTCGGGAACATCGGTTTGCACGACCGGGTGACCTGCCGGCATTGCGCCCTTGTGACCTTTTTTGCCCGACAGCCGAACAAGGGTGAACTCACCCGCGTCGTCTTTGCCTGCGGTCAACTCCACAAAGCTGTTTTCACCATCTTCGTACCGGATTTTCTGCAGATCGCTTTTCGTGATGTCGACGACGACGGATTGACCCGAATCCAAATCCGGATCCCTCTGCCAGGTTGAATACGCGAACGCCAACCCGAGGAGAGCCAGAAACCCCTGCACGATCACACCCTGACGGGTCATGGTTGAGCCTCCGTGGTGAAATCGCCTGCATCAGCCTTCGGCGGTGTTGAGCCGGGTTTTACGGCGCGCCGTTTGCGCGTTCGGGTGAGCGTCATGCCGATCCCAAGCACCAAGATCGGGGCCACGAATACACTTGAATAGAACCAGATCACGTCTTGTTTACGGGTGTGGGTGACGGGCACGTCTTCTTCGTTGTTGATGGATCCGGCGATGGCTTCTTCGCCACCGAGCCAGCGAATGGCGTCTATGAACAGCGCGGCGTTGGGCCGGTGTTGGATGATGCCATCGGTGAGAAAATCGGAGTCCGCAATCACGATGGCGCGACTTTCTTCTTCGGGCAGCAAGGCACTCGCATTTCGTTTGCTGATTGCAGCGGCAAGTTCGTAGGATTTACGAACTTCGTCGCTTGTGTTGTGCTCGAAATTGTTGTCACGGTCCGCCCACGTTTTGGAGTCCGCGTGCACGGTGAATCGAACAGTTGTCAGGCTGTCGACACCGGACTTCAATTCAAGGTAGCCGACTCCCGGGAACACAGCGGGTAACCCTCGTCCCATCTTCGACAAGGTCGTCACCGAAACGTGTGACGCATAACTGGCGGCGAAAAGATTCGCTCGATCTGCCGTGGTTCGGGTTCGGCGCGCAAACAATTCGTCGTGCGCCAGTTGCGTGGGCCTGAAGCTGACACCGAAGGGGTCGAGCAAGGTTTCGTGCGCCTGGGTGCCTTCCGGATCAAGCGCAATCAACAGGCGACCCTGACGTTCGGTAAAGCGCGAAACGGCGCCAATTTCTTCCGGCAAAAACGGTGAGGTCGGCCCGACAATGAGCACGATACCGGCATCCGCCGGCACATCGGTTCCAAGGCCCTCGGCAAGACCAAGGTCTTTAACCTCGTAACCCTGATCCAGCAGGAACTCGCGGATCAAACGCACCGAGCCGCGTCGATCGGTGTCGTCGGTTGGTTCGATCCGGCGTTCGCCGTGACCCTGGGTCAGGTATGCGACACGAGGGGGACGCGTAACACCCAGCAGGCGCTTGTGCACTTCACCGTCCAGTTTGCGAAGAGCATCTCGGGCTTTGTCGATCGTGACGGGCAAGCCGATTTGTTCGCGCACCTTTTCGCGTCCGATGACAATCGCGCCGTTGCCTGAAACACCCATATCGCGTGCCCGTGCGGGATCGACGGCGTGATCGACAACTTCAACCTTGAGCTGCGGCGAGCGTTGCTTCAGCTCCTCGAAATATGCCTCAACTTCGACGAGAACTTCGTTGGCAGGCGGGAAGAACAGCGTGACTTCGACTGGCTTGTCGAGATTCTCAATCACCTTCAACGTGGACTCGCCCGCGCGTGCCACGCGAAAGTAGGAAAGGTCTGCCTTCTTGTCGCGCTCGGAGGCTACGTAGGCAAACGAAAAACAAAACACCAGCGCAAGCCCGATGCCAAGTCCGGAAAACATCGCAGCCCGTGCCCGTGCCACGTCTCGAACTGGAGCGCGTGCCATGCCGGCAAGCGACATTTCGACGAACAGTACCGGCAATGTTCCGAGGATAAGCAGTGCGGGCCACAGGGTTGCGAAGGCGGCTGCAAGTCGCGGTGCTTGTTTGGCGAGTGTGTATCCGGTGAGGTGAAACCAAACGTCGGAGGTTGCGAAGTACAAAACCAACGCTGCGCACCCAAGGCCATAAAGAACGGCCAGCGATTTCTCGGGCCCGCGGGTGCGGACGGGTTGTTTGCCCATCGCGACCGCCTTCAGTACAAGCGCGAGAAGTGCCAGGGCAACGCCCACAACGGTGAAGCCGCTGGCTGCTCCGCTTCCGCCCATCAACCGTTCGCCGAGAAAGATGAGTACGAGCGCCACGCCGTACACAACCGACGCAATGGGGGTGGATGCGAACGTTTTCTGGTTGTCTATCGCCATCGGCGAGCCTCCAGCACACGGGTCGCGGCAAATAGCGAGAAGTAGATCATCATCCCGTAGTACACAACGTCTCGCAGGTGAATGACCCCCTGCATGAACGGGGTGAAGTGTTTGTGGTAAAGCGCAATGGCCTGGAAGAACTCGTTGAAGGGTCGCTCGGTGACGTGAGCAAGTGCCCAGGCGATAAGCAAGGTCGTAACCAGCACGGCCGAGATGATGGCGGCAAGAACTTGGGTGCGGGCGAGGGCCGAACCCAGGGTCCCGAGTGCCAGCGTGGTCCCGCCAAGGAGCAACAAACCGAGGTAGCCAGCGAACAAATGCCCCCAGGAGACCTTGCCGTTCACCATGATCAGTAAAGGCATGTACAGGGTTGCGAGTGTGATGATGGCCAGGAAGGCAAAGCCAGACAGAAACTTGCCCAGGATGATTTCACGATCGCGTACCGGCGAGCTGGTCAGCAGGACGATCGTGCCGGTTTGCTTTTCTTCGGCGAGCAGTCGCATCGACAAAAGGACGCTCGATATCATGACAAGACCGCTTGTGTATTCGAGGAACTTGGCGACAACGTCGGCCGAGCGATGTTCGCCATCACCGAGCGCGAATGCATTGAACAGGATGCCGTCAATCAACAACACCAGCGCGAATATCACGTAGCCACTCATTGAGCGGAAGTACGCGGCCAATTCTCTGCGTGCAATGAGCAGGGTGTTTCTCATGACGCTTCTCCGGTCAAGGCAGGCGAGGAGGGATCGGCCGTGGGCTCGTTCCGGGACAATTCTATGAACAGGGATTCGAGGCGAGATGCGGCGCGATCGATTCGCAGCACGTCTAGACCTGCGGCAACGGAGGCTCGAACCAATTCCGCACGCAGATCGCTTTCGGCCCTGATGCGCAAATTCACCTCACCCGGAAGGGCAGCACTGGGGTCGTGATGGTTGACCTCGACAACGCCTGGCAAGACCGAAAGTACCGCGCGAGCGGTTTCGATCTTTCCGCGCAAAGTCAGTTCGATGGCGCTTTTGCCGCGGCTCTCCGCGAGATCGTCTTCGCTGCCCTGTGCGACGATTTCGCCGCGTTGGATTACCAGCAGTCGATCGCAGGTTTGGCTTATTTCCGCGAGGAAGTGGCTTGAGATAAGGACGGTGTGCTGACCTCGCAACCGCCGGATGAGGTCGCGCATTTCAACGATCTGAATGGGATCAAGACCCGACGTGGGCTCGTCGAGGATAAGCAAAGAGGGTTGATGAACCAGTGCCTGGGCAACACCCACGCGCTGACGATACCCGTGGGAAAGGCTGCTGATGGGCGCGTCGTGCATCTCGCGCAGGTCCATCTTGTCTTCTGCCTCCGTCACATTTGCAGCAGCCTTCCGCGAGGACACGCCGCGAATTTCCGCTGCAAAACGCAGAAAATCGCCAACACTCATCTCGTTATACAGAGGTGGCGTGTCGGGTAGAAAGCCTATTTTGGCCCGAACGGCATGCGCGTTGGCCACGACATCCACGCCGTCGACCGTGGCGGTTCCGGAGGTGGGCAGCAATACGCAGCCCAGTACCTTGAGGGTTGTGGTTTTTCCGGCCCCGTTGCGACCCAGAAACCCGATGACTTCGCCACTTGCGATGTCAAAGTCCAGGTCTCGGATGGCAGCGTGGTCGCCGTAATACTTTGTCAGTCCGCGTACTTGAATCATGTCGGTGAGGTTCTCGGGAGTCCGAAGCCGCACTGTTGTATAACGCAAATGTTGGCCGAACGCACCACCCCACTGCAATCGCTCTGCCCGCCGATACATTCCCGGCGGTCACGCTTTTTTGCGATGACCTTGCTGCTGGTTGCTTCCGGCGGGGCATGCAAATCAAACGAGAGCGACGATCGAAGCCTTCAACCCGGCGCGTTCGATGCGAGCCCCGATACATTGTTGTGGCCAGACGGTGGACCTAACGAATGCAAACAGGTTACGAACCTGCTCGCTTTCGAGATGCGTCCGGCGGACATTCTGGTGCTTTTCGACCGCTCCGATTCGATGCGCTCTGCCTTCGGTACGGGGACGCGCGTTTCGATTCAAGCGGCTTTATTGAAGGACTTGATATCGACGTACGACAACCGGATCCGGTTTGGCTACCTGCCTTTTCCGTTTCGGTCTGGTTGTGGTGGTTCGAGTGCGGTGGCTTGTTGTGTCGGACCACCTCAGGTAGCGATACTGGATGCCAACGCAGCCGCCATCGGTCTGGCGATAGACGATTCGGTGCCGGTCAATGGTCAAACGCCAACCGCTGCGGCACTGGCGCAGGCGAGGGCCTATTACGCCGGCTTGAACGATGGCGTCTCGAATCGCTACGTCTTGCTTTCGACGGACGGGCACCCTTCGTGTTCGATTAATGCGGGCCTTGCAGAGAACGTGATTGTGGAGGGCAAGTGGGTTCGTGGTCCCTGTGCGGACGCACTGTCGGAGGTCGATGCGCTTCGGGTGGCCGGGGTTCGCGTGGTTGTACTGGGTATCGGAACGGGCCTTGATATTGGCGAGTCGGGCGCACTGAGTTGTCTGGAGGAACTTGCCCGGCGTGGGGGATTGCCACGGCCTGCGGTGGCGGGGCCGTCCTTTTTTCCGGCCACGAATCCGGCCGAGCTTGAACGCACCTTGCAAACAATCTTCGGCGCGGTCACGCAACCTTCGTGTGTGTTGCGTTTGGTCGAGAAGCCGCTAGATGTGGAGCGTGTTGCGGTTTATTTCGATGGTATGCAGGTTCCGCGCGATGTTTCACGGATGGCGGGGTGGGAATGGCTGGAGGCAGAGGTGGGTTCGGCGATTCAAGTGTACGGCGAATACTGCCGCCTGGTGGACAGGTTGCGGGTGGCGGAGATCGAGGTTCGCCATGGATGCGCGCCGTGTACAGATCTTGCGCTGTGTGAGTGAGGAATGGGGGAAGGGGAAGAGGCCTCGGCAGGATCGGAACCGCGCTTGTCATGTTTGATCGTCG
>JAYUPZ010000163.1:0-21184 GCA_043759805.1 Myxococcales bacterium
AATCATTAGAAAATATTGGAATATTCGCAACTGTGATGATAAATGGAGCTGTTGCTTTTTTACATGTCTTTTTCAGGCTCGAACCAGCAGACGCTGGACCGCCCAACGTACGAGCGATACGCACAGGAGCTCGGCCTCAACGCTGGTAAGTTCAAGGCTGCACTCGATTCAGACAAGACCCGCCAGCTGGTCGAAGACGCCGAGCGCGTCGCCGGTCAGGTCGGTGCGACCGGGACCCCCGCCTTCTACATCAACGGCGTGAAGCTCTCCGGCGCTCAACCATTCGCTGCATTTCAGACTGCGATCGATGCTGCCTTGAAAACCGCCGAGGGATTGGTCGCCAAGGGTACGCCCAAGAAAAAGGTCTACGAAGAGTTGATGAAGTTGGCAGGTACGGCCGCCGCTGCCCCCGCAGCCGCTGCAGGTGAGCCACCGGGACCCGAGGCAGACAAAACGGTCTTCACCGTTACCCCTGGCAATTCGCCTTCACGGGGCCCCAAGAATGCGCCCATCACCATGGTTATCTTCTCGGAATTCCAGTGCCCATTCTGTTCGCGCATCAAACCGACCATCGATCAAGTTGAAAGCGAATATAAAGGCAAGGTTCGCGTGGTGTTCAAGCACTACCCATTGCCGTTCCACGAGAACGCCAAGCCGGCTTCGATGGCCGCGATGGCTGCTGGTGAGCAAGGCAAATTCTGGGAGATGCACGACAAGCTCTTTGCCAACCAGCAACAGCTGGATCGCCCGAGCCTCGACAAGTACGCGCAGGAAATCGGGCTCGACATGGGCAAGTTCAAGTCCGCCATGGATTCGGGCAAGTTCGCAGCGCAAATTGCTGCCGACATGAAAGAAGCCGAGGCGGTCGGTGTGAACGGTACGCCAGCAACGTTCATCAATGGTCGCAAGATCGGTGGCGCTTATCCGTACCCGACCTTCAAGGCCATCGTCGATCAGGAATTGTCCAAGAAAAAAGGCTAGGTCAGAACCGTGCGCGGGAGAATCATTTTGGCGCTCGCGGTCACTGTAGGGGTGACTGCTTTTGTGGGCGCCGAATTCTTCCGCGCCGCCGGTGCGACCTTGAGTGCGACCCGCGGCAACGCCTGCCGTTCGCTTGAACCCGCAGCGTTGCCCGAGTCACTCAAGGACGGAAAGACGCCCGCGTTCGATCTCCCGGATGCCACCGGACGACGGTGGACGCTCGAACAGCTTCGCGGCCGCCCGGTGCTGCTCAACTTTTGGGCGACTTGGTGCCCGCCCTGCGTCGAAGAAATGCCAGCGCTTGAATCGCTTGCGCGCAAGCTGGGTGATCGTGCTGTCGTTCTCGCTGTCAGCACGGACGACGACTGGGCCAAGGTGAAACACTTTTTTCGAAAGGGCACCGCGCTTTCGGTTGTGCTCGATTCCTCGGCCGAGGTTCCGAAAAAATTTGGCACCGAGAAATATCCCGAGACTTTTCTCATCGGGGCCGACGGCAAGATTGCCCACTACATCGTCAACAAGCGAAAATGGGACGCACCGCAAGCGGTTGAGTGCTTGCTTGGATTGATGTGAAGGCACTCGATCGCAAACAGTCAGCCTACTTGTGGCTGTGCGGTTTTTTCGTCGCCGCACTCATCACGGCTGACATCGTCGGAGGAAAACTCTTTCGCGTCTTCGGCCACGATCTTTCGGCGGGCATGCTCGCATTCCCGTTGACCTTTCTTGTCACCGATATCGTCAACGAGTTCTACGGCGCAAAAGCAACACGACGATTAACTTTCATTGGTCTCGCTTCTGCAATCTTCGCGCTTCTAATCATCTGGATAGCGCGCGTTGCACCCACGAGCCCTGAATCGCCCTTGTCTGCGGGCGAATTCGATCGGGTTTTTGGATGGTCGGTCCGGTTGTACTTTGCGTCGCTATCCGCGTATCTCGTTGGCCAGCTTCTCGACATCGGCATCTTTGCGTTCTTGCGCAATCGCACCAAACACCGTTTCCTTTGGTTGCGTGCTACGGGATCAACCCTCGCGAGCCAGTGGCTTGACACCCTCGTGGTAAACTTCGGATTGTGGACGGGCACGAAGTCGATTGGCTTCATCTTGACCATCTCGCGGGATTCGTATCTCGTGAAGGTCATGGTCGCGGTTGGTTTGACGCCGCTTGTGTATTTGCTGCACGCGATTTTGGCCCGTGGGCTGCACGTTCCCGAAGACGCTGAACAATAACGCGCCTTTACTACGGGCCAGAAGGGCATAAATCCTTATTAAATCAGTCGGTTGCAACTCCGAATGTATTCCAGTTGCACACATTGTGGCTATCTGGCACCGTGTGCTGTGCTTAACCGTTTTATTGTTATCGGTACCCTTCGATCGCTTTTCACTGCCATCCTCGCTGCCTCCGCGTTATCGGCGTGCACGAGTGACCCGCCTGCCGAGGATGTGACCCCTCCCATCTGCGCAGCCGGAAGCTGGGACAATGACGGCGATCCAGATACCGCCTGCTTTCCGTACTCTGATTGTATGCCCGGGTCATACGTTGCAACCGAGGGCACAGCGATTTCGGATCGGATTTGCACTGCGTGTGCCGCGCTAACGTTCTCGTCGACAAGCAACGCGACGGCCTGTGTTCGTGCTACGGATTGTCCCGTGGGACAGTACGCCTCCGTGCCCGCTACCGCGACAAGCGACCGGATATGCATGGGTTGCCAGAGTGGATACTACTCGTCCATGGTGAACGCAGAGAATTGCGCGCGCTGGTCGGATTGTGCTGCTGGCACTTATGTTTCTACTGAGCCCGATTTAGCGACGAACCGAGCGTGCGCAGCGTGCCCCGGCGGCACCAGCACCTCGGATATGAATCAGTCGGCCTGTGTAACCGGCATGCAGTGCCAGCCGGGTACGGTACAAAAAGTTGCTGGCACCGCGACCTCGATGCCGGTTTGCGAAGCCTGTGTCGCTGGTAGTTATTGCGCTGGCGGCGATGCGCCGCTCGTCGCCTGCGCTGCGGGCACGTGGGACCACGACGGCAAGAGCGCGACGGCCTGCGTGCCGAGGACGAACTGCGTCGCTGGACAGCGGGTGTCGGTGGAAGGTTCAAACGCAGTTGATCGCTCGTGCACCGATTGCGCTGCTGGATCGTTCTCTTCGACAACGAACGCTGCATCCTGCGCGGTCTGGACAGAGTGCGCAGTAGGTCGGTACATCTCGGCGCCAGGTACAGTAAAAACCGACAACATCTGTCTCGATTGCGCAGCAGAAACGTACAACAGCGAAACGAACCGCACATCGTGTTTGCCGTGGACCGTGTGTCCCGCCGGCGGTTTCGCTGAAAACACGCCGTCAGCAATCGCTAACCGTCTCTGTGCCGTTTGCGGTAGCGGCACGTTCTCGAGCGCGGAAAACGTGGCATCGTGTACCGAATGGACTGACTGCAAGGCGGGCGCCTATGTCTCGACCGCCGCTACTTTGCGGAACGATCGCCAGTGCATGGCCTGCGCGACCGACACCTACTCAAGCGGAGACAACCGTTCATCGTGTGTTCCAGTTGGTCAGTGCGACGCGGGAACCGTGCAAACAGCGGCGGCGACAACCACGACGCCCGTTGTGTGTGACGCTTGTGCAACAGGTACCTATTGCGCGGGTGGCCTTGCACCTGTAGCTGCCTGCGCGGAAGGCACGTGGGACAACGATGCAGATGCCGCCACCGCGTGTATCCCCCAAACCGAGTGCGCCCCCGGATTCTCAGTCTCGACGGCTGGCTCCTCGACGAGCGACCGTTCTTGCACCCGCTGCGTCGGTGGATATTCAACGACCGTCAACGCGCCTTCGTGCACCCCATTTACCGAGTGTACGCCGGGTCAGTTTGTCGCGGTGCTTGAAACCCCGCTCAACAACCGCAGCTGCGAGGCTTGTGGTGTGAACACGTATTCAAGCACCGTCAACGCGAATGCTTGCGACGGTGTCCGAAATTGCAGCGCGGGTGAACGCGTCTCGCGCGAAGGTGGAACCGCAAACGATCGCGAATGTACGGCCTGCGAAGCCAACACTTTCTCGACGGCGACGAACGCTCCTGCGTGTTTGCCGCACACCGATTGCACGGTGGGTCAGTGGGTGGTGTACACAGCGACGACATCAAGAGATCGCACCTGCGGCAATTGCGCCGCGATGCAATTCTCGACCACGATAAACGCTGTCGAGTGCACACCTTGGACCACTTGCTCAACCGGTGAATACGTTTCAACATCCGGATCGGCTGCGTCCAATCGGATGTGTACGACGTGTGCGGACGGAACGTTCACGACGCAAGCCAATCAGGCCATGTGCACGCCCTGGACGACCTGTAATCCGGGCCAATACGTATCCGGTAGAGGTGACTCGGTTTCGGATCAAACCTGTTCGTCGTGCGCCGCGGGCAGCAGATCTGGCAACCCGAATCAAACGTCTTGTGACACGTGTGCGGCGGGTACCTTTTCTCAAGCAGGAGCAGCATCGTGCACCGCTTGCCCGACCGGTTCGATCGCTTCCGGCGCAGGTGCCAACGCCTGTACTGCGTGTCCAGCGGGTACGTCGCAGTCAGCAACAGGCCAGTCTGCTTGCAACGCCTGCCCCCTCGGTACCGCACAGGGTGAAGCCGGCCAAACATCGTGCAACGCCTGTCCGCTTGGTCAATACGCTAGCGAAACAGGTGCCGCGTCTTGCTCCGATTGCGCCGCGGGTAGCATCGCTTCGTCGACGGGTTCGTCTTCGTGTACGGCCTGCGCCGCTGGTTCGGTTCAGCCTGCTGCAGGTCAATCGTCTTGCACCGCTTGCGCCGTCGGCTCGTCGCAAAGCTTGACCGGCCAAACGAGCTGCAACGTTTGCCCGTCCGGACAATTCGCGGATACGGTGGGCGCCGCATCCTGCTCTACTTGTGCCGCAGGGTCCTTCGCCTCGTCGACAGGATCGTCCTCGTGTACGGTCTGTGCCGCCGGTACGGTTCAGCCTGCTGCAGGTCAATCGTCTTGCACCGCTTGCGCCGTCGGCTCTTCGCAAAGCTCGACCGGCCAATCCACCTGCAACCTTTGTCCCTCTGGACATTTTGCTGGTTCGACGGGTTCGACATCGTGCACGGCATGCGCGGCGGGTTCCGTCGCATCCTCGACAGGCTCGGCCTCATGTGTGGCCTGCGCCGCTGGTTCGGTGCAACCCTCCACGGGTCAGGCTTCCTGTACCGCTTGCGCCGTTGGTTCGTCGCAAAGTCTGACCGGCCAGTCCACTTGCAACCTTTGTCAGGCTGGAGAATTTGCTGGTGTGACGGGCTCAACATCCTGCTCTGCTTGCCCGACGGGTTCCTTTGCGTTGTACACCGGATTGTCTTCCTGCACGGCCTGCTCCCCGGGTTCGGTGCAGCCTTCCACGGGCCAGGCGTTGTGTAACGCTTGCGCAATCGGTTCCTCGCAAAGTCAGCCCGGCCAAACTTCGTGCAACGCCTGTTCTGTTGGCCAGTTCGCTGGTTCGACAAACGCCACGTCCTGCACCAATTGCTCAGCGGGATCCTTTGCGTCGTCGACAGGGTCGGCTTCGTGTACGGCCTGTGCTGCAGGTTCGGCACAACCCACTGTTGGCCAATCGTCTTGCACTGCCTGCGCGACCGGTTCCTCGCAAAGTCAGCCCGGCCAATCGGCTTGTACCACGTGTCCCACGGGGCAATTTGCCAACGCGGCAGGCTCAACGTCCTGCAGCAGTTGCGCTGCCGGAACCTTCGCTGCGTCGACGGGTTCCGCCTCGTGCACGCCGTGTGCGGCAGGTACCGTCCAGGCTTCAGTCGGCCAATCTTCGTGTTCCGCTTGCCCCACCGGCGCCGCACAGAGCGAATCGGGTCAAACGGCCTGCACCACCTGCCCGGTCGGGCGATACGCTGGTTCAGCGGGTTCTACATCCTGCAGCGACTGCGCTGCAGGCACGTATACAAACTCGACAGGGTCGGCATCGTGCTCATCGTGCGCTGCAGGTACCGTGCAACCTTCTACGGGCCAAACTTCGTGTACCGCCTGTTCTCCAGGCCAGGCGCAAAGCATGGCGGGACAGGCAACTTGCCAGGACTGTCTGGCCGGCACCTACCAGGCCAGCTCCGGTCAGCAATCTTGTGCCGACTATACCGTATGCCAATCCGGCTACATCGAAGGCGTTCCCGGTACGACCACGACGGATCGCACCTGTGTGGCGAGTGAGTGGACGGACGTGTTCGGTGGCGGAACCGTCACCTACGAGGGAGACCCGGTCATCTACCAGACTGACGATCAGATCTTCGGATCCGCACTGGATTCGGACGGCAACTTACTTGTGGCCGGTCAGGTCTGTGGAACGCTCACCGGTCAGTCCAGCACGGGAAACTGCGACGCCTTCGTCAAAAAATATACTCCCAGTGGTACGGTTGTTTGGACACGTCAATTCGGCTCGACCGGACAAGATGGGGCACGCGGCGTTGCCGTCGATAGCAACGACCGTGTCATTGTCGCTGGCATCTCGCAAAACGGTTTTGGCGGCGAACTGGCGTTAGGCGGTTCGTCCGACGGATTCTTACGCGTGCTGGACAGCGATGGCACGGTCGCCTGGACCCGCATTTTCGGAACGATTGACTACGACGAGGCCCTGGGCGTAACCGTCGATTCGAGCAACCGCATCACGGCCGTCGGGTTTACCTATGGTGACATGACGGATTTTACCAACGCAGGAGGCGCCGACTACATGGTGGTTCAATACGATTCGGACGGTGTTGAGCAGTGGGTCAGCCAGATTGGCACGGACGAATACGACGAGGCGCGTTCTGCCGCTGCTGCACCCAACGGTGACGTTGCCGTTGTGGGTGTTACCACCGGATCGATCGAGGCTTCCGTGGACGGAGACGATATCGGCTCCGCCTTCGACGACGACGGTTACCTTCAAGTCTTTAACTCAGCCGGAACGGTACAATGGAGTCGCCAGTTCGGTACCACCTCCGGCGATAGCCCTCGCGGGGTGGCTTTTGATCCGAGCGGCAATCTCTACATCGTGGGCGAAACCTATGGCGTGTTCGTCGTTGGCCAGGATTTGGCGGACCAAGACGGCTTCGCACGAAAATACGCTTCGAATGGCACCGTGCTTTGGTCCCGCCAATTCGGGACGGCTCTTGCGGACAACGTTTGGTCGATTTGCGGGGTCAGCGCAACGGGCGTGAGCTACGGAGGCCGCGTCGGCACCAACAATGCGATGCCCGGCTACGAAGCGACAGCCGGACGAATCAATGCGTCGGGTGTAGAGCAGTGGTATCTCGAAACCGGTACGCTGACATCAGGCGATGCCGCAAGGGCTTGCTCGGCCAACACCACGGACGCCGTGTTTCTATCGGGCTATACCGGGTTGGCATTTGGCGGATCGCTCGATGCCCGGGAAGCATATGTATCACGGGTCGTCGATCCTACGCCCTGAGGCCCTAAACACCCCGACTGCGACGATAGTGGCTGGGCAACACGCCCATCTGACTCTTGAACTCGCGGCAAAAATGACTCTGGTCGCAGAAGCCCAACTCTTTTGCGACCACAGCCAGCGGGTGATTGCCTTCGAGCAACGTCCGCGCTGCGGCCTGGATGCGCAGTGCCTTAATATAGCGTTGAGGCGTCAGGTGAAAATGTTGTTTGAACCGACGCTCTAACGAACTCACCGAAATCCCAACCAGTTTGGCGAGCGCCGGAATTGAGATTGTGTTGCGGTAGTTCTTCTTGATGGCGTTGATGACGGTCATCAGTTCCGCATCAACCAGGGGTGCCGCGCCGCGCTCGCGCAATGCACTCATCCCCGCAAGGCCAATGATGGCACCCGATGCATCCCGCAACGCCACTTTGCTCGTCACGTACCAGCTTGCCGTTCCATCGAACTCGGCAACCAGCTCGACCTTGTCCCACATCGGATCTCCGGTCGTCAGAACCCGAAGATCGTCGTTGCGGTACGATTCGGCAAGATACCTCGGTACAAACGACTCATCGGTAAGTCCCAAGATCTCGGATTCGTCGCGCAACGCGAACAGTTCAAGCAGCTTGCGGTTGACCCGTACAAAACGCAGCTCTCGATCTTTCATGTAGAAGAACTGCGAGGCGTGCATCGCATCAAAGAGTTGATCGGGCCCATGTAGGCCGGATATGCGGTTCAGAAAGGAACGGGATACGGCGGGGGAGATCATGGCGAATGTGGATTATCCACAAATCCAGATCGTGAAGGACAGCGTTTTTTGTACTGTTCAAGGGATTTTCCGCAATCCGGCTCCATTTAGTAAAGTGCACTTGACCTTATTCATCAACCTTGCTTTACTAAACGAATGAACGGTGCCCGACCACAATTGCGTGCCCTCGCCCCGTCGCTGTGGGTGGTCGATGGCATTGACCTCGCCCTGCCCGGCCGGATCTACTTCCCGCTGCGCATGACCATCATCGAGACCCAACCAGGCGAACTGCTTTTGTATTCGCCCATCGCCCTTGATGACGAATTGACCCGGCAAATATCCGATCTCGGCAAGGTTAAACACCTCGTTGCACCCAACACCTTTCACACGCTCTTTGCCAATGCCGCCAAGCGACGTTTTCCCGATGCCATCCTGTGGGCGAGTAGCACCACCAGGGACAAACACAAACAGTTGCAGGTTGATGCGGTCGTCACGGAGAACACACCCAATCCATTCGGAGACGCAACACAATGCCTGGAGGTCCCGTCAAAATTTGGCGAGCTCACGCTCTTTCACGACGTTTCCGGCACCCTCGTCGTCTGCGACCTGGTGTTTAACATCGCGCCCAAAAATTGGATAACCGGACTCGTACTGAGCGCGGTTAATTGCAACAACAAGCTCGGACAAAGTCGTTTTTGGCGCCGGGCTGTGCGAGATCACGCCCAAACCCGACACGCCGCCGAACAAATCGTATCACAACCCACCCAGCGACTGATCCCCGCCCACGGAAGTATCGTCGACGACAACGCGGCTCCGCGGCTGCGGGAGGCCATGTTCTGGATGTTGGATCCGACTAAAGGGTAATCGCGTTTACGATCGAGGGAACGCCGATGGCGCCCCGGGGAGCGATGTCGAGCAACACCACCCGAGAACCGGCGGGCAAATCGCGACGCGCGGCCTCGAGTGTTGCAGCAATCGGGTCAACGCCATTTTGAACTTTGAGGTCGATTGATTGAACGCCCCACACAAGCCGCAGGCGCCGCGTGGTTGCCGGAACTCGGCTGTAGGCGAGGATTGGCCGGTGCGAACGGAAGGCCGCCAGTCGCTGCGCGCTTACCCCTGTGCGCGTGGGAGCAATGATTGCCACGGCATCCAGATCCTCGGCCAGCTTCGCCGCGGCGTAGGCGATCGCATTGTCGGGCTCTTTGCGGGAGAGCGAATCGTTGAAGGGCAACGAGGGCTCCGTCTCGCGCACCACCCGATCCATCATCTCCACCGCTGCGCTCGGATCACGCCCCACGGCGGTTTCTTCCGACAACATGACCGCATCGGTCCCATCAAGTACCGAGTTGGCAACGTCGGTGACCTCGGCGCGCGTGGGCATGGGACTCGACACCATTGAAACCAGCATTTGCGTCGCGGTGATGACCGGCTTGCCCGCGTTATTTGCCGTACGAATCAGCTTCTTTTGACTCGCCGGAACGCGCTCGATCGGGATCTCGACGCCCAGATCGCCGCGCGCGACCATCACGGCATCGCAGGCCGCCACGATGGCATCGATGCGATCGAGCGCCTGTTGCTTTTCAATTTTAGCCACAATAGGCAGATCCGTATACCGACGAACCTCGGCGATGTCGTTCTCGTGGCGCACGTATGAAAGCGCAACGAAGTCTGGTTCAAGCACGTGCAGCGTCGAAAGATCAAAACGATCTTTGTCAGTAAGACACGGCAGCTGCGACTGATCGCTTGGCAAGTTGATCCCTTTTTTGGAACGAATCGTACCACCGGTTCCCACACGACAGACGATGTGATCCCGATGCACTCGCAAAACCTCGGTGTGGATGGTCCCATCGGCGATGTAGACGGGATCGCCGGGTGATACCCGTTCGTAGAGGCTCGGATCGCCCACGGGAATCCCGCCCGCACCAAAGATGATGGTCTCACCGTCGACAACGACCCGCTCGCGCTCAAGGATACCGAGGCGCAGCTTGGGGCCACACAGATCGGCGAGTATCGCGATATCCGGACAAATCGCTCGTGCCCGCTGTACGCGCGCAAGCTGGTCAGCCGGGGACGCGTGCGAGAGGTTGACTCGCAACACGTCAACGCCGACCGCGAGAAGCCGCTCGAGCGCGCCCGGCTGGTCGAGTGCGGGTCCCATGGTTGCAATAATCTTGGTCCGGCGGGAGATGGTCATTGAGACGGAACAGCTTGGCAGATCGCAGGTTTCGAGGGTGTTACGACAATCGATTTGACTCCCTTGTCGTTCGAGATAGAATCAACACCTGAACAAATGTTCCTCAGTGATTCTGTGACCGGTATGCATGGCCTTCACCCCATCGTCGCGATCTGGTTCGCGCGTCGATTCGGTGCGCCCACGGACGCACAAGCGGCGGCATGGCCGCTTGTTGCCGAGGGAAAAAATGTGCTCATCACCGCACCCACGGGCTCGGGTAAAACGCTGGCCGCCTTCCTCATCTGCATCGATCGACTGGTGCGACATGCCCTCGACGGAAGCCTCGGCGAGCGAACGCACGTCGTCTACGTGTCGCCGCTCAAAGCCCTCTCGAATGACGTGCACCGCAACCTGGTCGAACCGCTGCGTGAGATCGAGATAATCGCCCAAGAAATGGGTGTCGTGCTGCCGACCATCCGCACCTCGGTGCGAACCGGAGATACGTCGATGCAGGAGCGACGTGCGGCCGTCAAACACCCGCCGCATATCCTCGTCACCACCCCCGAGTCTCTCTATATCTTGCTCACCTCGGAGTCGGGGCGTCGCGGGTTGAGTACCGCATCGACGCTCATTGTCGACGAAATTCATGCCATCGCAAGTGACAAGAGGGGCGCCCATTTGTCGCTTTCGATTGAACGCCTCGAACGTCTGACGGGCGCGCCCCTTCAACGCATCGGTCTGTCGGCAACCGTTCATCCCATCGATGTCGCATCCCGCCTATTGTGCGGCGATCGACCCGCACCGGAGGTCGTCAATGCCATTCGCAAGCGCGATCTCGATCTTGCGATCTCAATTCCACAAGATGAACTGGGTGCCGTCGCGACGATCGAGCAGTGGGAAGAGCTTTACGAACGCATCACGGAACTCGTACGCACCCATCGCTCCACGCTGGTCTTCGTTAACACGCGTCGCCTGGTCGAACGCGTATCACACAATCTGGCGGCCCGGCTCGGCGAACAACACGTCGGCGCCCACCACGGTAGTCTTTCGCGCGAGCGACGCTTCAAGACAGAACAGCGGTTAAAAGCAGGTGATCTGCAGGTCGTGGTTGCGACCGCGTCGCTTGAACTTGGTATCGATATCGGCGCGGTTGATTTGGTCTGTCTTGTCGGATCGCCACGGACCATTGCGACGGGCGTGCAACGAATCGGCCGCTCGGGCCACAACGTCGGTGGCACCCCCAAGGGACGTTTCTTTCCGCTCACCCGCGATCAGTTGGTGGAATGTGCAGCCCTGGTTCGTTCGGCCCGCGCAGGCGAACTCGACCGTATTTACCTGCGCCAAGCCCCCCTCGATATCCTTTCACAGCAGATCGTGGCCGCCTGTTCGTGTGAAGAGTGGTCCGAGGATGAACTTTTTGCGACGCTGCGCAAGGCCGGACCCTATGCCACGCTCGAGAGAGAACATTTCGATGCCGTGGTCGATATGCTCTCCGAGGGTATCGCAACCGCACGCGGACGGTCGGGCGCATTGCTTCACCGCGACGGCGTTGCGCGCAAGTTGCGTGGACGCCGCGGCGCACGGCTCACCGCCATCACGTCGGGCGGAGCCATTCCCGACCTCGCGCTGTTCGACGTTATCGAAGCACCGTCCGATACACTGGTCGGAACCCTCGATGAAGACTTCGCCATCGAATCCATGGCCGGCGACATCGTGTTGCTCGGCAATACATCGTGGCGCATTTTGCGCATCGAAAATGGCAAGGTCCGAGTCGAGAATGCAGCCGGATTGCCACCAACGGTACCCTTCTGGTTTGGCGAAGGACCTGCCCGCTCGTTCGAGTTGTCGCACGCGGTGGGTGATCTTCGCCAGGAGATCGCGCAGCGATTGACCCGCCCATCGGACGACCCGAATCAGCGCAGCCAGGAATTGCTCGATTGGTTGATTGCCGAATGCGCACTGGATCGCGGCGGAGCAGAACTGATTGCGCACTACATCGCGGCGGGCAATCAGGTTCTCGGCGGCGTGCCTGCACAGGACTGCGTCATCGCCGAACGATTCTTCGATGAGTCCGGCGGGACACAACTCATCATCCATGCGCCGTTTGGAGGACGCATCAACCGCGCGTGGGGCTCCGCCCTTCGAAAACGTTTCTGTCGTTCCTTTGATTTCGAGCTTCAAGCGGCAGCCACCGACGAAGGCGTCTTGCTGTCGCTCGGTCCTCAACACAGTTTTCCCCTTGAAATGATCCTGGAGATGGTTCATCCCAACGCGCTCGATGAACTGATGACCCAAGCCGCGCTGCAAAGCCCTCTGTTCGAGACACGCTGGCGATGGAATGCGACGCGCTCGCTCGCACTTCGCCGAAGCATGGGCGGAAAGCGTGTGCCGCCGAACCTGCAACGCATGCGCTCGCAGGACTTGCTCGCGGCGTGTTTTCCACAACAGCTTGGCTGCCAGGACAATCACGGTGGCATGCCCATTGAGGTGCCGGATCATCCGCTTGTAAAGGAAACGTTATACGATTGCCTGAACGAGGCGATGGACATCGAGGGCTTGCGGCGGGTGTTGACCCTCATGGGCGAGGGAAAGATACGTCGCCTGGCGCGCGAGACCCCCGAGCCATCGGTCTTTGCACACGAGATCCTCAACGCGAATCCCTACGCGTTCCTTGACGATGCCCCGCTTGAAGAACGCCGGGCGCGTGCCGTGGCCATGCGCCGGGGATTGCCTGCGATGCTGACCGATGATCTCGGCCAACTGGATCCAGGCGCCGTAGCACTCGTCTGCGAAGAGGCCCAACCCGTTGTGCGAGATGCCGACGAGTTGCACGATCTGCTGCTGGATGTCGGTGTTTGGCCCGATGCCGAGGGGGCTCGCAGGGGATGGTTGGACCACCTGGATAGACTCGTCGAAACGCAGCGCGCGGGACGGTTGCATCTGAACGGTCATACCCACTGGGTAGCTGCCGAACGACTCACACTGATTCAAACGGTATGGCCGGACGCCGTCGTCTTTCCGCGTCTGACGGAACCTCCGGCGCGAAAGGCACCGGCCTTTACCGATCGCGACGGTGCCATCACCGAAATCGTCCGCGGTCACATGGTCTTTTCACCACCGACGACGGCGTCTGAACTGGGTGCGCGTCTTGGCATCGCAACCGAGAACATCGACGCCGCCTTTGTTGCCATCGAACTTCAAGGGCAGATCATGCGCGGCCAATTCAGAAGCCCGGCCCATGGTCGCAATAACGCCGGCGAAAACACCGAATGGTTCCACCGATCGCTGTTGGCACGCGCGAATCGCATCACGGTTCAAGGTCTGCGTCGGCAGATCGAGCCCGTGAGCGCGGCCGATCTGATGCGCTTCCTCTTCACCTGGCAGCACCTCGCCTCCACCACGGCGCTCCATGGACGAGATGGCTTGCTTGAGATTGTGGGACAGTTGCAAGGATTCGAGGCTGCCGCGGGTGCCTGGGAGCGCGACATTTTGCCCGCGCGGGTCACGGGCTACGATCCCGGTTGGCTCGATGATCTTTGTCTCGGCGGACAGGTGGTCTGGGGTCGACTCGCCCGTCGCGCTGAGGCGGGACGATCGCCAACACGAACGGCGCCCATTGCACTCGTTGTGCGGCGTGATTTGCCAGCACTCCTCGTGCCCGATGAACTCCATCCGAACGGGGACGATGGCACGGCATCGCTTTCCGCGAAGGCCAAAGACGTCCTTCTTTACTTGCAACAAGCGGGAGCCAGTTTTCTCGACGACATCGCCACGGGGATCCGTCGGGTTCGCGCCGAAGTCGAGGATGGACTCTGGGAACTCGTCGCAACAGGGATTGTCACAGGAGACGGGTTCACACCCTTGCGGGCGTTGCTCTTGCCCGGAGCGCGTCGCCCGTCGAGACCGCGCTGGTACGGCAGTTCGCGTTCCGCCACCCGTCTGGGGACGGGACGATGGTCGCTCTTGCGTCCCCGTGTGTCGGTTTTGCCCCCGACCGACACGACTGCCTCCGTTGAGGCTCAACCGCAGCACAGCGATCGTGTGATGGTTATTGCGAGACAGTTCATTCGTCGTTACGGAATCGTATTTCGCGATCTCCTTGCGCGCGAAACCCACGCACCGCCCTGGCGCGATCTCGTTCGTGCGTATCGCTCGATGGAAATGCGTGGCGAGCTTCGCGGTGGCCGTCTCGTTACCGGATTTGTGGGCGAACAGTTCGCCGCGCCGGAAGCGGTCGATGCCTTGCGCGCGATGCGCAACCGGCCAAAACACGGAGACCGGGTGCGCGTTTCGGCGTGTGATCCATTGAACCTCGTGGGCATCACCTCGCCCGGTGCGCGGGCCACCGCGCAATTGGGACGACACGTCACCTACATCGACGGCATCGCAGAACGCCTTGAAGATACGCAGGAATCGGATATCGACCCGGACGAATCGGTGAGCGAAAACACGGAATTAGATCTGACAAGCAATTGAAACGGGAAAATGCGTGCAACCTTGCATGCGGTTCCGATATGCTGGTGGGAAGGGGAGGATGCGGTTTTGGGCATTCAAGAAAGTTTGGTGCAGGGCAGTGTGGAGGGAATCGAGGACGGACATTCCCTCGTCAAGGAATGGCTTGCGCGGCTGGTCGAGCGACACAATGGCATCTCCGGAACGGTCTATGAACCAACAGGTCCGGACGAGCTGGCTCTGGTCGTCACCCACAACGTGGACGATCTAGAGCCGATCCGACGCATTCCGCGTGGCGAAGGTATTGCGGGTTTGGCGTTCGAACGCAACGCACTCATCTCAACCTGTGCCTTTAATCTCGGCAAAGAACGACGGACCACGCCGCGCTACAAGTTCGTGGATGGTGCCGCAATCGTCGCGGTTCCCGTGCACGGTGTCGCGGGTCGCGTTCGTGCAGTGGTGGGCATCACCTTTCGGGATGACACCGTGATGGACGACGCCCAGCTGGTTGCCATCGACCGTGAAGCGTCCGCTCTGCCGGGATAACGCTTTATTCCTCGTTCTTCATGCCGTGCATGAGACGGGCGCGAACACGCGATAGCTGCCGTTCTTTGTAACGGTGATGAGCGGCGTCGCCACTCTCGTTGTCTTCGGAGGCGCGTACGTCGACGATCTGGAACTCGGTCATCAGATAGACCACGGCTCCGCGGTTGTCGGTGTCGAGAAGGATCCCCTGATCTTCAAGGTAGCGATCGATTCGCACTGGAAGATCCGCAACGAAATTGATCACGCGGTACCCCACTCCAGAAAACTCGTTCTGGACGACTTTCTTTTTGTCCGCAGCCGCCTGTGACAGCTTTTCGAGTTCGGGCAGAAAGCCACGCAAACTTTCGGAACGTTCAATCGTATTGCGCAATTGAATGATGTCGTTGATCGACTGGCCAGGCGTCACGTAGTTAAACGGGACAAGGCGGTGGATGAGTTCGCGTAACACGTGCAACAGCTCTTCCTCGGTCTGCGTAATCATGCGAAAACGCAACTTGTCGTAGACGTGCGCGGCAATGGACTCTTTTTTCGCGAGCAGTTTCGTGATCAAGCTGTTCGGCTGTTTGCGACTCCATTCAAACTCAACGACCGAAAATCCGGCGGCTCGCATTTCCTCGACGGTGCGTAGAACCTTTTCTTCGACGAGGTGAAAAATTTGTTCGCTCGAAATCGGCAACCGCGTCAGCAATTCGCGTCCATTCAGGTGCTGTAGCACGTGCATGATTTTGAGAACGACACAGGCCGAGGCGCGTCGCTTGCCCTTTTGGGAGGCAACCAACAACAGATCGCGCGCGGGGATACCGGTCGCCACCTCATCGGGGATGCGAAAGCCAAGGTGACGCTCGAGGTATTCGATCGCTTGCTCGCGCAAGGTCTCGAGCCACTGCATGTCCTCGGCGCTGGTGGGATCAAACTCGTTGACCCTCAAAAAGCGATCAACCTGCGCGTAGTCTTCGAAATACGTGCGGTGCCAATCCACCACCGACCCACCGCGGAGCAGATTTCGGATACCCGCGAGGTCGCCGAGAACGAACCCCTCAAAATCGGCACCGTCGTGTAGACCGTCTACACCCATCGTCAATGGTGGCGGGGTGTGTTCCTCCCGGAGGCGCTCGGTAACAACGGACGGATCGAGCGGTGCGTCGGGCTTCGTCATTTCTGTTTGGGGGGAACCGCGGGTCGCCCGAGACGCATGGTCACCCAAAAGAGTGAAAGCGCCGTGAACCCCATAATTGAACTTCCGATGACTGCAACCATTCAGGTATCCTTTTTACCTACACTATCCCACTTGGATACCGACGCAAGTTTCTCCAACTAAAATTTCTCTGGCCGACGACGCTGTTTACGTCCCGTCGCGAGAGAATTCAACAAGAAGAAGGCGGCCGTGCAGGCTGCAAAAATCGACCATCCTCTGGCACGAGGCTGGTCGCGTCCGTCAAAGACGACTGCAAACGTGGTCGCCCCAAGGCCGAGAACACCCCAAAGGAGCTGCTGTAGGACGGTATAGATGAGGCGAGCACTCTCGTGCAGGTTGCTGCTTTGAACCTCGATCTTGCCCATCTGCGCCTGCGACAGAAAGCGGCGTATTTCGCCGGGTAAGGACAGAGCCGACAGCGCGGCCTCGCGGGTGGCCTCCATCGCGGCCTCGGAAAGGTCAGCCTTTTCGCCAGCCAGAAAACGCTCTAAGTAGGGTTTGATCACGACCGTTGGGTTCATCTCGGGATCAACCGTCGTACAAACACCGAGCAACAAGAGCAGAGCGCGTTCGAGCATCACCCAGTCCTTGGGGACGTGAAATGCGTCACGCAGATCACCGAGAGACACGTTCATCGCGCGCAGATCAAGGAGGCTTTCCAGTTTTTGTTCGGGATCGAATTTGATGTTCTTGAGCGTGAACCCTTCAACCATGACCTCGGCGCGCAAACGTTCGTGAAAATACTCAACCACCCGATCAAAGACGGCAGGATCGGCGCGCCGTGAGATGAAACCCATGTCCTTCATCGCGCCCACCAGACGTCCGGTATCACGGGTCGCGGCGCCCTGCAGAAAGGTCAACATCCCGCGCCGCATGCTCTCGGATACCGAGGACGTTGCGCCGAAATCGATGAATACAATGATAGGTCTGCCATCAGCCGTGGTCTGTACCAACAGGTTTCCGGGATGCGGGTCGGCGTGATAAAAGCCGTCGACGAAGATCTGTTTGCAATACGCATCGACGAACGTTCGCGCGAGCTGCTTGCGATCGATCGCCGCAGCATCTAGCGCCGCCGTATCGGCCACCTTGAAGCCGTCTATCCACTCCGAGGTCAGGACCCGTTCGCTCGAATACTCGCGAAAAACCCGGGGAACGCGCACATCGTCCCTCCCCTGGAAGTTGGCACCAATCGCCTCCATGGAATCGGCTTCTTGTTTGTAGTCGAGTTCAGCCATGACCATCTCGCGGATCTCGCGATAGATCGTAGAAAAACCCCAGTCAGGCATCATCCAGCGCAATACCCAGAAAATGCGTGCGAGCGCCTTGAGATCCGTGCGAACGATGGCTTCGATATCGGGATATTGAATCTTGACGGCAACGTCCTCGCCATTGTGGAGGCGAGCGCGATGCACCTGTCCAATCGATGCAGATGCGATTGGAATCGGATCGAATTCCGCAAAGACTTCGCTCGGCTGCCGACCGCCAAGTCCATTGAGCAACCGTGCTTCGATTTCATCGTACGGGCGCGGCGGAACCTTGTCCTGCAATTCTTCGAGTTCCTGCCGAAAAGCTTCCGGCAAAAAGTTGGCCATGATGCTGATGAGTTGGCCGACCTTGATGAATAGACCTTGCAGATCCACGATCGCTTGTTTGATGCGACGGGCATTCGCACGATGAACGCCATCCTCCAGCTCACGGCGTTTTTCATCGCCACCGAGGCGCACCCTAAAGCGGTACCAGGTGTAAGAGGCGATGACCCGGAGCACCACCATATAAACCCGCCAAAGCCGGCGACCGGGCTGGCGCAACGTTTGCCGAACGACAATCGGTTGCGTACGGGTACGCGGCGGGGAAGTGACAACCGACGCATGCAGCCCAACGGGCGCAACTGGAAAAGCCGGCTCAACTGGCACCACGGGCGGCATCGGCGCAACCGGCGGCAACGATGTGGCCGGCCCGGTCGGCCCCGCCTGCGCAGCCGGCGCAACCGGCACAAAGGGCGCCACCGGCGGCAAAGGCACAACCGGCGTCGAGCTAACCGGTGTCGATTGGGCGTAGGGCGGTGGCATTTGCGAAGGCGTCGGGGGCCGCGTGGAAGGCTCTGGCGGCGGACCGGATGGAACCGGTGGCCCCGGAATCAAATCCGCCAGCCGAAGCTCCTGAGTCTTGTCCCTGGAAACAGTCACGCCGGGAGCATAGCCCGAGACCCGGGCGTGGTGTTACCCTCGCTTGACCATGGCTGACGAACCTCAACGACCCAGGGCACCAACCCCTCCTCCACCCGGGACAGAAGGCGCCGGCGATGACCGTGGCATCGGTGATTTCGTGCGCCGAGCAGGCTCGGTGTTTTTCGATGTCGCACGGAACTCGAAAGACGACGTGTTGCGCGCTGCCACCGGCGAAATCCGCGGATGGCTGGATCATCTGGATCTCGACAAGGAGCTCATGAAGGCGTTGTCAAAGATGACCGTCGAAATCACGGCGCAGGTCCGCTTCAAGCCCAACGACGAAGGGCAAGTCGCCGTCGACACCGCCAAAACCGACGTGAAGGTTAAACGCGATACGAAGCCCGAATAGCGGCGCATTGGCATCGAACCTTCAACGCATCTGGATGGTCGCGCTTGTCCTCACTTACGTGGGGGTGTTTCCATTTTTCGGCCGACTCCGCCACGCCAACGAAATGCCGCGGGTCGGGCTCACCAAACAGATCGTGGAACGCGGCACCTTTGACCTCGATGCGTTGGTACAGGAGAAGTTCTTTCTCTCGGATTTCGACCTTTCCCATACGCCAGACGGACACGCCTATTCCAACAAGGCACCCGGGGTGTCATTGCTGGGCGTTCCGATCTACGCGACTGCACGTGTCTTTGGTGAGCCGTCCCTGCTTGCAACAACGTGGTTGCTGCGCATGTTTGTCGTGACGCTGCCAGCGCTGTTCTTTCTCTTTTGGTTTCGTCGACAGATGTTTCTGTTTACGGAAGACAAGAACGCGATCAACACAGCAATCGTTGCCTATGGTCTGGCAAGCCCGGCCCTGCCCTACGCGCTGCAATTCATGTCGCATGCGCTGACGGCTGCGGCCGCGGCCACAACCTTTTTCCTGTGCGTCCGTCTCGTGCGATCGCGACCACAGCACCCGGGTAAAACAGCCCTGGCCGCGGGCTTTTTCGCCAGTGCCAGTGTGATACTTGAATACCAGGGCTTCATCGCGATCCTGTGTATCGGAATTTATCTTTTGTGCTGTTCGCCCGCGCGAGGCAAGGACGTGTTCCACTTCGTGCTCGGCGGCATCCCCCTTGCGATTGCACTCGGTGCGTATCACGAGGCGGCGTTTGGAGTACCCTGGAGAACGGGGTACTCGTTCCACTCGGACGTTTTTGACGAAGGCGTTTTCGGAACCATCGGCCCGAATCACAAGGCCATGTTCCATACGCTTGTGAGTCCCGCCAACGGGATGTTGACGTTGTCGCCATGGACCATTTTTGCAATCCTGGGGGCGGCGACGGTTTTGTTGAACCGTGACACACGCGCACGAATCGGTTCCGAAGTTGCATTGTGCTGCACCATCATTGCTGCCTACGTGCTTTATGTGGGGTCTCTCGTCCCCTGGTTTGCGCGGGGGGGATGGACCGTGGGTCCCCGACACTTGCTCGCGGCCTATCCCTTCATTGCGATGCTGGCCGCGCTGGGTTTCCAATCCGCGGCCAGAGGGCTACTCAATAAACCCTGGACAGCCAGCGCCGGGTGGATTGCAAGTCGCACCCTGGTGGTGTTCTCGACCATCGTTTTCGTGGTCGCCACAACGACCTACCCGCACTGGCCCGATGGGCTGAAAAACCCACTCCACGAGATCTCGTTCCGTCTGCTGGGCGACAACCACGCCGTCCATTCAATCGCGACCGCCCTCGGTGCGCGCGGATTCGTTTCGCTATTGCCCGAATATGTTTCCGCGGCGGTCGTACTCATCGTGCTGCTCACCGCTGACCGACGCGTCACCCGCCGACAAGCTATCGTGGGAATGGCAAGCTGTGTATTGCTCGCGACGGCACTCGTATGGCGGTATCAGGATCTCGCGGTGTCGAAGGCCTACGCACAGAAGGCTTACAACTATGTTGTCAGCACCCTTGAACCGTAGCACGCATTAAACGGTGATCATTTTGGCTTTTTATCGATCGACGCCGAGTTGATACAGTAACGGAGTCCGGTTGGTTCTGGCCCATCGGGAAAAACGTGCCCCAGGTGACCATCGCAACGGCTGCAATGAACCTCGTTGCGTTCCATGCCGTGCGAACTATCGACTCCGGTTTCCACCGCATCCGCAACGGTGGGTTGAGAGAAGCTCGGCCACCCCGAACCAGAGTCGTACTTGTCGTCCGAAGAAAATAGGACGTTGCCACAACCGGCGCAAACGTATTTCGCATCGTCATGCCCATCCCAGTGCGCCCCTGAAAAGGCGCGTTCGGTCCCATGTTTACGAAGGACCTGAAATTGCTCAGGCGAGAGTTCCGCCCGCCAGGCTTCATCACTCTTGACGATTTTCTCGGGTTTGTTTGCCACGCCCGTAGTCTAACCTGTTGCAACGGCCCCGGCGATTGGTGCGAATGAAACGGCTGCCTGGAGACACCGTTGTGCCTGTTCCAAAAAGGCGATCAGGGGGCCGG